>JBJKPA010000463.1:0-4830 GCA_046706905.1 Gemmatimonadaceae bacterium | reverse complement strand
AGGGCGGCGAGCGTGCGCGCTCCGGCGCGCCCGCGCTCGCGCCACACGGTCGCCGCGAACCAGACGCTCACGGCGCCGAGCGGGTAGAGCATCACCGGCACCGTGGCGAGGCCCACGGCGGCCAACCCGGCGAACGTGGCCCAACGGCCCCAGGTACCGCCGGCGGTGTGGATCCGGCGTGCCACGAGGAAGAGAGCGAGGGAGATCGCCACCAGCAGCGCGTAGCCGCGGGCATTCGCGCTGTAGAGGATGAGTTCCGTCGCGGCCGCCGTCACCGCCGTGCCGAGGAGCGCGGCCCGCGGGCCGTGGAACGCGCGCCCGACGGCGTAGGTGAGCGGCACGATGGCGAGCCCGGCGAGGAACGCGGGGAGGCGAAGGACCCACGGAGCGGGGCCGCCCGCCGTCACCGCGAGCTTGGCCAGCACCGTGTAGACGAGATGGTTGTTGGGCCACCGATAGTCGCTGATCGCGGTGGACCAGGGCCGCCCCACGAAGTAGAGATACGTGATCGATTCATCGTAGCGCATCGGCTGGCCGAGCACCGCGAGGCGCCCCACGATGGCGGCCACGGCAATGCCGAGCAGCGTCAGGCGCGCCGAGATGGGCTCGGTGTGCCACCAGGAGCGGGCGGGACGCTCGTGTTCTCGGGTTCTTCCTGCGGGCGCCGGTTCGAGGGGGGAGGCGCTTACCACTTATTTCAATTGGGATGGGGGGAGCGAGGCCGACGGTCGCGGTCACGGGCCCGCACGCGGCGGACGGCCCGCGTTCAGGCCGGCGCAACGTATAAGCGTGCTCTCATCGCCATCGTCGGGATTCACCCGATGTTTCGTCCGGCTCCTCCCCACGCATCACGCCACAGGCCCGCGGGCTGGACGGTGAGCCGATCGTGTCGGGGCCTCTCCGACTTTCGGCAAGCGCGTGCGACTCGATATCGTGCGTCACCCCTGTTCCGAGATTGCTGATGCATGTGACGCGCCGCGCTCTCCTCGCCTTTCTGCCACTCGCCATCCTCGCCGCCGCGTGCGACAACGGCACCGGGGTCACAGATCCGCATCAGGAAATGTTCGGGGCCAACGGTCCCCAGGGGACGTCACGCGATCCAACGGGCCCGGGCAACAACAGCACCAGCAGCGCGATGCTCTCGCTCGTCAACCAGGCCCGGCAGGCCGCCGGTCTCTCCGCCCTCACGCACAACAGCAAGCTCGACGCCGCCGCCGCGCTCCTCTGCCAGGAAATCGCTCAGACCGGCGTCTCCTCCCACGACCAGCCCGGCACGAAGTATCCCGAGCCGGCCGACCGCCTCGCCGCCGTCGGCTATACGTGGAGCATGTGGGGAGAGAACCTGATCACCTGGATTCCCGACCTCACGACCACCGAAGCGTTCAACGACTGGATGAACTCCCCCGACCACCGCGCCAATATCATGAATCCCTCGTTCACCGAGTACGGCGATGCGGTGGGCAGCGGTGGCACCCAGGGGCAGTGCTGGGCACAGGACTTCGGCACGCCGTAGCAGCTCCTGACGCAGAACACCGGCAGCCACGAACGCCCGCCGCTGATCGCGGCGGGCGTTCGTTGTTTCGGCCTGACCAGCTCCGAGTGCCCCTACCTCGGCGCGAGGTCCTTCGCCGTGGGGTGATCCGAGTTCGCGATGAAGTCGCGGACGTCGTGCTCCAGCGCGGCCCGCGCCGTCGCGTCCTGGTAGATCATGTGCCCCACCTCGTAGTGCTCCACCGTGATGTTCTTCTGGATGTCCGGCGGCAGGAAGAGATGGTGCATGCTGTACTCCGCCTCGAAGAACGGACAGGCGAAGTCGTAATACCCGGTGGCCAGCAGCAGCTTCATGTACGGATTCTTCGCGAACGCGCTCTCCAACAGCTGGCTCATGTTCTGGCCGTAGACGTCGAAGTTCCAGCCCGCGATGCCGCCGCCGTACACGTCGTCGGTCTTGTAGTTCAGCTCGTCGCGCACGTACTGCGTGAACATCTGCGTGTACACCGGGCGCTGCACCCAGCTCGGGTCGAAGTCGTTGCGCTGCGCCCCGGGCGTGCGGTTGAAGCTCACCATGCGCCCGTCCAGCCGCCCGATGGCCTCCTTCTGTCCCTGCAGCAGCGTGGCGTCGAACAGCGACGAGCTGACGCGCAGATTGTAGTCGTCGATGAGCTGCGTGGGCAGCCCGGTGTAGCGCGCCATCTCGGCAACGGCCTGCTGCCGCTCGGCGCCCTGCAGCGCGTCCCCTTCATACAGGTCGTGCATGTACTTCGTCGTCGCCCACTGCTCCGACTGCGCCACCACCTCCTTGAGCGTCAGCTTCTGCAGGTCGCTCGGCAGCTTCTTGTGGTACCAGGCGGTGGCCGTGTACGTGGGCATGAACAGCACGTTCGGCAGATCGTTGTCGGTGTTCTCGTCCAGCGTCGCCATGTTGAGCACGCTCGACAGCAGGATCACGCCGTTGAGCGCGATGCCGCGCTGCGCCAGGTATCCCGCCAGCCCCGCCGAGCGGAACGTGCCGTAGCTCTCCCCCGCGAGGTAGAGCGGCGAGCTGTAGCGGTCGTACTTGGTGAGGTACAGGCGGATGAACTCGCCCAGCGACTGCAGATCGCCCGCCACTCCAGACGTCGCGGCCAGCGCCTTCTCCGATACGGCGCGGCTGTAGCCGGTGCCGTCGGGGTCGATGAACACCATGTCGGTGAACGGCAGCCAGGTCTGCTGGTTGTCCACCATCTTGTAGGGCGGCGGCGGCAGCGTGCCGTTTTCCTGCAGCACGATGCGGCGCGGTCCGAACCCGCCCACGTGCACCCAGATCGCCGGCTCGCCCGGCCCGCCATTGTATATGAAGGCGAGCGGCCGCCGGTCGGGACTCTGCTGGCCGTCCAGCGTGTAGGCCACGAAGAAGATGTGGGCCTCGGTCTTGCCTTCCGCGTCCGGCACCGGCAGGCGTCCCGCCGTGGCCGTGTACGAGTAGGTCTGGCCGCCCACCTGAATCGAATGGTGCGTGACCACCGGCGGCGCGTCGGTGGTGCTCGGATCGTAGGGGTGCCCTTGCGGGCCGAAGCCTCCGCGGCCGCGCCCCTGCGCGGCCAGCGGCATCGCCGCCAGCACCAGCATCGCGAGCGACGCCGAGGTCGGCAGCATCCAATGGCGAATGGAAGTTTTCATGGGCCGGATTATGGATGCCGGTCACGCGGGCGGCAAGGCCGGCGGATTCCGGCGGCATTGTAAGGCTCCGGTACGCCTTCTCCCCGCCGCTGGCGGCCTCGTCCCGCCGCCGCTACCGTCTCTGCGCACTGTCGCGGACCGGTCGTCTCGTGAACCGAACCCACCAGCTCGCCCGCATCTGCTTCGCCACCGGCATGGTCAGCGTCGGCGTGCTGACGCTCGTGTACGGGTACGAGGTGCTGCTCTTCCTGCCCACCCCGCCCGCGTGGACGGTGTGGCTCAGGCCCGTCGGCGCCGCGTCGGGCATCCTCATGCTCGGCACCGGCGCCGGCCTCCTGTTCGAACGCTCGGCGCCCCTGGCCACCCGCATCCTGCTTCCGTTCCTGCTGCTCTGGACGCTCACCCGGGTGCAGGCCCCGATCGTGGACCCCCTGCGGGAAATCAGCTGGTTCGCGATCGGCGAGGTCGGCGTGCTCGCCGCGGGCGCGTTGGTGCTGTTCGCGTGGGTCGAGGGGCCTGGTTCGAAACTGCATGCGTTCGCGGCGGAGCACGGCGCGACCGTCGCGCGGATCCTCGTCGGATACTCCGCGGTGACGTTCGGTCTCTCGCACTTCTTCGAGTTCCATGCGCGCACCGTGTCGCTCGTGCCGCGCTGGCTGCCGTATCCCGAGTTTTGGGCCGACGTCATGGGCGGCGCGCAGGTCGCGGCCGGCTTGGGCGCCGCGTTCGCCGTCTACCCGCGCCTCTCGGTGGCGGCGGAAGCGGCCATGATGACGGTGTTCGCCATACTGGTCTGGGTGCCGGCGGTGATCGCCAAGCCGGGGGTAGAATCCAACTGGGTGGAGTTTCTCTTCACCTGGGCGCTGGCCGGCGCGTTCTGGGTGGTGGCGGAGGGGTTGCCGGGGAAGGCGGTGCCTCATTCACGCGTTGACTCGGCCGCCGAGTCACCGTAGCTTGACGCTCACCTGCTAGGTGCACCGTAGTACCGAACGCCCGCCGCTTCTCGCGGCGGGCGTTCTTCTTTCCGGGACCTTCGCGCCGTTGGAATGATTGGTTCCGCGCGCTTCCGGTGATGGGCCGCCCGTGTGAATTCGCTACCCTGGCGCCATGGGGTAGCGAGGAGAGACCTGCTAGGCAGTCCGCCGGTTCCACCATCGTCGTGTGCGTGCCCGGATGGTGGAACTGGTAGACACACGCACCTAGCAAGTGCGCGCTCGGAAGGGCGTGCGGGTTCAAGTCCCGCTCCGGGCACGGCCACCATCCATTCCTTGACTCGGCGAACTGCCAGCCCTACCTTCCGGATACTTGCTAGGTGCATGTTGTTGGTCGAACGCCCGCCGCTTCTCGCGGCGGGCGTTCGCGTTTGTGGCCCGGCCGCCGCCCGGCGAATCAGTTGTCGTTCGCCACGCGTCGCGCTCCGGCGCCGAACAGCCGGCCCAGCCGGCCGATACGCAGTCGCAGGAATGCCGGCGTTCCGTCGTCGATCGCCTCGACCGGCACGGGCTCCGACGCCGAGCTCACCGCGGGGATCAGCGCCAGCGGCTTCACCGGCTCCTGCTGCGTCGCGCCGCGGCCGGCTCGGCGCACCCGTTCCACGTGCTTGGCCGAGTCCCACCCGGCGAGCAGCGCAGCGTCGGCCCCGATCTCGATCCTCACCATCGAGTCCAGCAC
>JBJKPA010000462.1:0-4517 GCA_046706905.1 Gemmatimonadaceae bacterium | reverse complement strand
GCCCAGCGCCGCCGCGACGACGGCCGCTACTTCGCCCGCCGCTCGGGGTCGGCCCGGCTCGACACCACCGTGGCGCTCAACCCCGGCGGGCAGGTGGCGCTCGCCACCCGCGGGGGCGACATCGTGGTCCACACCGGCACCGGCAACCAGGTGGTGGTGCGCGCCACCTCCGACCGCGGCCGTATCCGGTTCGACGCCTCCCCCGACCGCGTGTCGGTGGACGCCTCCGACGACGCCGGCGACGTGCGGCTCGACGTCACCGTGCCGTTCCGCACGCGCGTGTCGGCCGAGTCGCAGGACGGCGACGTTTCGGTGCGCGGCACCGGCGGCGAGGTCTCGGCGCACACGCAGGACGGCGACGTCCGGGTGGACAGCGCGGCGGGGCACGTGGACCTCGGCACCCTGTCGGGCGACATCACGGCGTCCGTCCTCAAGGGCGACCTCGCGGCGAACAGCGTCAGCGGCGACGTCACGCTCACCAACGTCGTCGGCGACATCACCGTCTCGTCGGTGAGCGGCGACCTCACGCTGCGCGGCATCGTGTCGCGCTCGGTCGAGGCGCAGACCACGGGCGGCGACGTCGTGTTCGACGGCGCGATCGACCCGTCGGGGCGCTATGAGCTGACCACGCACTCGGGCGACGTCACGCTCACGCTGCCCGAGAAGGCCAGCGCGCAGCTCACCGTGTCCACCTGGAGCGGCACGATCGACAGCGACTTCCCGATCACGCTGCAGCCCGGCGAGCACGGCATCGGCGCCGCGACCACCAAGCGGTTCACGTTCAACATCGGCGGCGGCGCGGCCCGCATCTCCGCCCAGACCTTCAGCGGCGACGTCGTGATCCGGCGCCGCGGCTCGCGATAAACCCCTCACCGCCCCCGCCCATGCGCACCCTGATCGGTCTCTCCCTCGTGGCCCTCGCCGCCGCCGCCGCCGCCCCCGCCCCCGCCCTGGCGCAGAGCGGCGACTTCCAGTGGTCCAAGTCCGAGCCCGCCGGCACCGTGGTCACCGTCTCCGACATCACGGGCGACGTGACCTATCTGCCCGGCTCCGGCTCCACCGTCGAGGTCACGGCGCGCCGCCACGGCTCCGACGACGTCTATACGGTGGTCAAGGAGTACGACAGGCACGTCGTGGTGTGCGTGCTGTACCACGACACCGACGAGTCGTGCGACGAGGACGGGGCCCACATGCATTCGCACAACCGCCACTGGGGGCGCGAGTCGGAGATGGACGTGACCGTGAAGCTGCCGGCCTCGATGCTGGCCGACGCCCGCACGGTGAGCGGCGACGTGCGCATCGACGGCGCCCACGGCGACGTCCGCGCAGCCAGCGTGAGCGGCGACCTCACCCTGCGCAACCTGGACGCGACCGCGGTGCACGCCACCACGGTCAGCGGCGACGTGGACGCGACCGTGACCGCCCTGTCCGGCGACGGCGCGCTGCGGTTCAGCAGCGTGAGCGGCGACGTCACCGTGGCCATGCCGGCCTCGCTCGACGCCGACTTCTCGATGTCCACCGTGAGCGGGGATCTGGACACCGATTTTCCGCTCACCGTGAGCGGCCGGATGGGCCGCCGTAGCGTCAACGCCACGATCGGCAAGGGCGGCCGCCGGTTCGCCATCTCCACGGTGAGCGGCGACGTCCGGCTCCGGATGATCAAGTGACACCCGCCGCGTTTCGGGGTAGGATATTTACCATGCGTGCCTTCATCGTGACCACCGCGGCCCTGGCCGCCGGCCTCGTCGCCGTTCCGGCGCGGGCGCAGGGCGCCGACCAGAACGTCATGCACTGGGCGTGGAAGGTCCCCGCCGGTGCCTGGATCAACGTGCGGAACCTCAACGGCCGGATCATCGTGCGCGGCGGCTCGGGCGACAGCGTCACCGTCACCGCCACCAAGCGCGTGCGCCGCGGCGACGCCTCGTACGTCCATTACGACGTGCAGCACTACGGCGACGACAACCAGAGCGTGCTGGTCTGCGCGCTGTGGGGCCAGAACGCGAGCTGCTCGCCCACCAGCTACGAGTCGCGCGGCGAGGACAGCGGCCGCCGGAACAACGACGTCCGGGTGGATTTCGAGGTCGCCGTGCCGGCCGGGGTGCGCGTCGCCGCCCATACGGTGAACGCCGAGGTTTCGGTGACCGGGGTGACCAGCGAGGTCCACGCCGGCACCATCAACGGCGGCGTGGACGTCGAGACCCAGGGCGGCCCGGTCTCGGCCAGCAGCGTGAACGGCTCCGTGCACGCCTCGATGCTGCACTACCAGCCGACGCGGGACATGCGCTTCTCGAGCGTGAACGGGTCGGTGATCGTGGAGCTGGGCAACGACGTGAATGCCGATGTCGAGCTGAGCACGCTGAACGGGCGGTTCACGACCGATTTCCCGGTGACGCTGAACGGGCGGATCGATCCGCGGCATCTGCGGGCCCGGCTCGGGACCGGCGGGCCGCGGATCGTGATGCATACGGTGAATGGGAATGTCGAGTTGAGGAAGCACTAACGACGGCCCCACCGCACCCCAACTGAAGGCTGAGAGCTCGTAGCTGACAGCCGTCAGCTTTCGGCAACAGCACAGGGACCCCTCCCTACTCACACCGTGTGAGCAGAGTGGGGTCCCGTCGCAGTTGCTGACGGCTGAAAGCTGTCAGCCACCGGCCCTCGGCCTTCTGTTTTCTGTTCCGCCCCATCCCCTGGCACCCCGCCCCCGGCCCCGGGTAGAATTCAAAGCAGCATTCTCCCTATTCAGGAGTCGGTTCTACACATGGGTTTCTCTCGGTACTCGGTCGCCTCGGCCCCCCGCGTTCTGTCGGGTGTCGAGCGCGCCACCCTGGTCCGCCGGACGTACGGCCTGGTCTTCCTCGGCATCGTCCTCACGCTGATCGGCGCCGCGTTCACGTTCACGCAGCCCGCGCTGATGAACGCCGTGATCGCCCACCCGTTCATCACGATGATCGCCTGGTTCGCGCCGCTGTTCGTGGCGCAGTCCCAGGCCCGGCGCTTCCCGCAGAACATCATCCTCACGCTGCTGTTCACGTTCGTCACCGGCGTGATGCTGGCCCCCACCTTCCTGTACTACCTGAAGGTGCAGCCGGGCGTGCTCGGTCAGGCGGGGATGCTCACCTTCGCGGCGTTCGGCGGGCTCACGATGTACGCCGTGTTCAGCCGGCGCGACTTCAGCGCCTGGGGCGGGTTCTTCTTCGTCGGGCTGATCGTGCTCTTCCTGACGATGATCCTGAGCTTCTTCTTCCACAGCCTCATCGGCTCGCTCTGGATTGCCGGCGCCGGCGTGTTCGTGTTCTCCGGGCTGCTCGTGTTCGACACCTGGCGCATCGTGCGCTCGGGGCAGTTCGGCGATCAGGACTACGTGATCGCCGCGGTCACGATCTTCGTGGACCTGCTGAACCTGTTCCTGTTCATCCTGCAGCTCGTCAGCGGCGGGGATCGCAGATAACGGCGGTTGGCGGTCAACGGTCGACGGTCAACCGTTGACCGCCTGTTCGATCTTCCCGGCCAGCTCCAGATCGAGCGACGTGATTCCCCCCGCCGAGTGCGTGGACAGCGTGCACGTCACCTTCGTGTAGCGGATGTCCAGGTCGGGATGGTGGTCCATCGCGTCGGCCGCCGTGGCCACGCGGCCCACGAACGCGATGCCGTCGGCGAACCGGGGAAAGGCGAAGGTCTTGGTGAGCGTGTCCCCGCGCCGCGCCCATCCCGGGAGCTGCCCCAGGGCGCGCTGGATCTCGAGATCGGATAGCTTTGCCGGCATGTCTCCCCTCCTCCTCAGCGCGAGGCACCGGCCACCGCCGGCCGGGCACCCCGGATTCTACGCGGGCCGGGCGGTCCGCGTAATGGCGCTGTGGGCAACGGCCGTCGCGCTGGCGTTGGCCGCGCCGCCGCTCCGGGCGCAGGGGGTTCCCGACTCCACGGCCCGCCGCGTCGTCGTCACCCGCGACGGTTCGTGGAAGCGGTTCGCCGCCGGGTTCGGCACCAGCCTCCTGGCCCACGAGGCGGGGCACATCCTGGCCGCGTTCGCGCTGGGCGCCCACCCGACGTTCGGCTTCAACCGCGGGCGGCCCACGGTGTACTCGGGCATCGACTGGCGCGTCCATCCCCACAAGCAGTTCGTGTTCTCCAGCGCCGGGCTCGACGTGCAGGCCCTGCTCAACGAGGCGATTCTCGACGTTCCGCACCAGCGCGGCGGCACCTTCGAGCGCGGGGTCCTGGCCGGCGGCCTCGCCACGGTGGCGTTCTACCTCACGCTGGGCCGCGTCGGGGCGGTGAGCGACGTGGAATACATGGTCCGCACCACGGGGCTCACCTACGGGCAGGTCGAGCTGATTTACGGCGGCGTGGCGCTCACGCAGCTGGTGCGCATCGAGCGGGACGGACACTACGCCCAGTTCTTCGTCCATCCCGACGCCCACGCGGGGCTGCGCGTGGGCGTGGAGTGTCGCTGAGCGCTACGGCGCGCGCGGGGCGGGGGGCGCCGGCGGCGCGAGCGCCCGCCCGTTGGGCCC
>JBJKPA010000461.1:0-4920 GCA_046706905.1 Gemmatimonadaceae bacterium | reverse complement strand
TCCGACGCCGTCGAGGCGTTCGTGGAGGTCGTGATCGGCGCGATGCGGAAGCGGGACGGCGCGGGGGCGCGGAGGGAGCGATAGCCGGGCGCGCCGCTACAGGCGCGCGGCCACGGCCCAGACGAGGGCGCCGACCACGAGCGCGCCGATCACGGCGACGACGGTGCGGTACCGGGGTCTCGCCAGGGCGAAGGTGGCCAGGGCCCCGAACACGCCGGCTCCGATCGCCGTGGCCGACGCCGCGCCGAGTTTGGGCGTGAGGAGCTGCCGGGCCACACCCGCCAGAATGAGTCCGCCGAGCATTTCCAGCGAGACGCGACGGCTCCGGGACTGCTCGACTCCCGGGGAATCCTGGACGGCCATGTCACCCTCCGTTGACGGCGAAGTTAGGGCCGCCCACCGGCCGCCGCTAGCGCCCCTGCCCCCCGGACAGCGCGCCCCGCACGCGCTCCAGCACGTCCACGATCACGCGCGCCTCGGCGTCGGTCACGCGCTCGGTGAACAGGCGGCGGACCACGACGCGATGGTGCGCCGAAGCCTCGGCCAGCCGCCGCTCGCCGAGTTTGGTGAGCACGATGCGGATGACGCGGCGGTCTTCGGGGTCGGGCCGGCGCTCGATGAGCCCCTCGGCGGCCATGCGGTCCACCACGGAGGTGAGGCCGCTCTTGCTCTGGACCACGGCGTCGGCGAGGTCGGTCATGCGGCAGCCGCCCGGGACCTCGGCGACGTGGAACATGATGTCGTAGCGCTGGACGTCGAGCGGGGTGTTCTCGCGGAACTCGCGGTCCATGTGGCGGAGGAGATCGCGGGGGGTTTCAAGGATGAGGCGCCAGGCCCGGCCCTGGATGGTCGGGCGGGGGCCGGCGGCCGGCCTGCGAGGTCGGGCTTGCTTTCCGGGAGGCATATCGTTACGATGGCGTATGATTCGATATCGAACTATCGGACATGGAACTGAATCTAGCCCCGTTCCGCCGGAAGTCCAGATCGGATCTCGCCCCGGGGGCTGAGCCCCTTCCATATCAAGGGCGGCTGAGACCGCCCCACACGAGGAGGTCGGTATGTTCGTACTCGCCGTGCAGCATCGGGTCCGGGATTACGACGCGTGGAAGAAGGTGTTCGACGCGTTTCCGCCGGAAAAGGCCGGGGCCAGGTTCCATCGCGTGAACCGCATGGTGGGCGACCCCAATCTGGTGACGATCGTGGCGGGGTGGCCCACGGCGGCAGGCGCCGAGGCGTTCAAGGCCAATCCCGATCTGGCCAAGGCGATGAAGGACGCCGGCGTCGTGAGCGCCCCGCGGTTCGAGCTGTACGAGGAGGTCGAAGCGGTGCCGGCGTGAGGGCGGGCGGTCGATCGTTCCGGGCCGAGTCGCGCCCGGGATGTCACTCAGACCGCCCGGAGTCACAGCGATTGGCATACGGACAAGAACGGAATGAACTGACCAGGAACGGAGAGAGCTTTGGGGGAAGACAGCGCTGTTTCCAACCCCTTTGAAGTCTCCGTCCGTTGTCCGTCCCCTCCGCTCCTCTCCGTATGCAATTCGCTGTACCCTTCCCGGCTGAGCTGCACCCGGGGTCGCCGAGTCTCCACCCGCAGCCGCCCGCCGACAGGGTTTCCGCCACACGGCCGTGGGGCCTCCCCCGCCTGCCCCGATCCGCCATTCCCCGGACCTTTTAATGTTGGGCTCGCAGACCAACGGCGGATCCGGCAGGAGGGGAACCATGTCCGATCGGCATCTCATCATCATCGGCGGCGGACTCGCCGGACTCTCGGCGGGGTGCTACGCGCGGCGCGCCGGATTCAAGACCACCATCGTGGAACACAACCTCGCCCTGGGCGGCGTGTGCACCGCGTGGCACCGCGGGCCGTACCTGGTGGACGGGTGCATCCACTGGCTCACCGGCGGCGCGTTCCAGCAGGTGTACGAGGAGCTGGAGATCCTCCCCGCCGTGAAGCTCAACGTGCTCGACACGTGGGCCACGTACCGCGACGCGAGCACCGGATTCGAGGTCCCGCTCACGCGCAACCTCGACGCGCTGGCGGGGCGGCTCATCGACGCGGCGCCGGAGGACGAGGCCGAGATCGGGCGCATGCGCGAGGGCGCCGAGGCGCTGCTCGCCATGCAGCCGTCGCTGGATTCTCCGGAGCTGGCGACCGTGGGCGACAACATGCAGCAGCTCTGGGAGCTGCGCGGGGCGCTCGGCTCGCTGGTCCACTTCCGCAAGCCGATGGGCCGCTGGGCCCGCGAGCACATCAGGAGCCCGCAGCTCCAGCGGATGTTCACGCGCCTCATGCCGGAGTCCACGCCCGTCTTCTTTCTGATGATGGTGCTGGGCTACCTCGAGAAGGGATATCTGTCGCGGCCGGTGGGCGGAACGGCGGCGTTCCTCGACGCGCTCGTGCACACGTATCGCTCGCTGGGCGGCGAGGCGATCGTGCACGCCACGGTGGACGAGGTGATCGTGCGCGGCGACCGCGTGCGCGGCGTGCGGCTGGCCGACGGGACGATCATGGACGCCGACCTCGTGCTCTCCACGTCGAGCGGCCCCGAGACCGTGCTGCGGCTGCTCGGCGGGCGGTACGAGGGCGACGCGATGCGGAAGCGGATGGCCGAGTGGAAGATGTTCGACCCGATCGTGCTGGCCAGCTTCGGCGTCGCGGCCCCGTTCGCCGACGAGCCGAGCCTGATGACCCTGGACCGCGTGCCGCGGTTCGAGGTCGGCGGACGCGTCAACGACAGTCTCGCGCTCCGGGTGTGCAACGACGATCCGTGCTTCGCGCCCAGGGGGCACACCGTGATCCAGGCGCTGGTGCCCACCGACTACGAGTGGTGGGCCACGCGCGGCGTGCGCTACAACGACGAGAAGGACGTGCTGGCCGAGCGGCTGGTGGGCGTGCTCGCGCCGCACTTCAGCGGGCTGCCGGACGTCGTGCGCATGACCGACATCGCGACGCCGCTCACCTACTGGCACACGGCGCGCTCGTGGCGGGGGGCGTTCGAGGGGTGGATGCCGAGCGCCGACGCGATCTTCGCGCGGCTCCGGAAGCGGCTGACGGGGCTGGACGGCTTCTACATGGCCGGCCAGTGGGTGGAGCCCGGGGGCGGGGTGCCGACGGCGGTGATGAGCGGGCGGCACGCCGTGCAGCTCATCTGCCGGGACGAGGGGCAGATTTTCATGGCGACGGGGATGAACTGGAACGAGGCGCGGAAGCCGAGGCGGGCGGCCGGGGTGGCGTGAAACGGCGCCGGGTCGGGCGTCGTAGGATCGGGTGCGGGACCGACGAGACCGAGGATCCGATGATGACCGTGAGCCCCACCGCAGTCTTCCGGCGGGACGACCGTTACCAGGGCATCCGCCCGATCAACATCTACCTCCTGCGGCTGGTCTACCTGCTGATGTTCTTCCTGCTCGGGTGGGACGCGTGGTCGCACGTGCTCACGCACCGCGGGGCGTGGGACCCGGTGAACGCCGTGGCGTGGTGCGTGTGGACCGCGTTCGCGACGCTGGCCGGGCTGGGCATCCTGCATCCGCTGAAGATGCTGCCCATGATGTTCCTGGAGATATTCTACAAAGTCTTATGGCTGGCGCTCGTGGCGTATCCCCTGTGGCGGGCGGGGACGCTGGCGATGTCGGCGGCGGCGGGCATCGCGTCCGCGTTCGTGTGGGTGATCCTGCCCATCGTGGCCGTGCCCTGGGGGTACGCGTTCCGGACGTACGTGCACGAGCCGAGCCGGTAGGGAGGCGGCGCGCCGTCGCAACCCGTGAGCGTGTCCCGGTGTACCCGTTGTCATGGTTTCAGCGTCGTGGGGCTCGAGGGCACAGTTCGCGGGCGGGATGCTGGCCGCGTGCGTCATGGCCGCGCTGGCGGCCTGCGGCCGCGGCGAGCACGCCGACTACACCGTGGTCCGCCGGCTGCCGCACGACACGTCGGCATTCACGGAGGGACTTCTGTACAGCGGCGGCGTGCTGTACGAGAGCATCGGGCTGTACGGCCGGTCGCAGGTGCGCCGGGAGGATCCGGCCACCGGGCGCGTGCTGGCGGCGGTGAACCTCGCCGCCAACCGGTTCGGCGAGGGGCTGGCCCTGCTGCACGGCAAGCTCTACCAGCTCACCTGGAAGAGCGGCGTGGGCTACGTGTACGACGCCGCCACACTGGCGCGGGTGGACTCCTTCCATTTCGCGGGCCAGGGGTGGGGGCTCACCACCGACGGCAGGTCGCTGATCATGGACAACGGCTCGGACAGCCTGCGATTCCTGGACCCGCGCACCTTTGCGACGGTGCGCCAGGTGGTGGTGCGCGACAGCGGACTGGCGCTCAAGGCGTTGAACGAGCTGGAGTGGGTGCACGGCGCACTCTATGCGAACGTGTACCAGAGCAACTGGATCGTGCGCATCGACCCGAAGACCGGGAACGTGCTGCGGTGGTACGACCTGAGCGCGCTGGTGCCCGCGCACGATCCGGACCCGGAGAACGACGTACTCAACGGCATCGCGTACGATTCGGCGACCGGCGACCTGCTGGTGACCGGCAAGAAGTGGCCGGTGCTGTACGAGATCAGGCCCAGGCACCGCGCCGACAGTGCTGGCGGCTGACGAAGGTCGGGCGGCCGCTCGAGAAGGGCCGGGGCGGCAGCGACAGCGGGGGCGCGGCGCTAACTTCTTCGTGCCATGCGCGTCACCAACATCACGCCCGATCCGTCTCGGGACCCCCGATTGCAGGAGCTGGCGCGGGAGGCCATGGACCTCCTCCGGGGTCACGTGCATACGCGTCGGTTTCGCAGCGGGGCCCTGCTCTGGCGCGAGGGCGACACGTCGGGGCTGCTGGTCGCGCTCAATGTCGGCCGTGTGAAGGTGTACCGTCTGCTGCCCACCGGACCCGCCGTGACGCTGTATCTGTTCGGTCCGGGCGACGTGTTCGGG
>JBJKPA010000460.1:0-3655 GCA_046706905.1 Gemmatimonadaceae bacterium | reverse complement strand
GCACGGAGGTGTTCGCCGCGGCCATGGAGCAGGTCGCCGCGGCGAGCGAGGAGCAGAGCGCGAGCACCGAGCAGATCGCCGCCGCCGCGGGGAGCATGGCCCACGCCGCGGAGCGGCTGGCCAAGCTCGTGGCGAACCTGCGGATCGCCGAGGCGCGCCGCAGCGGCGGCGAGGGGTCCGCCGCGGGCTAGCGGCGCGAGCGCATCACGCGCCCCATCGCGTCGAGCAGGGCCTCGAGGCCGTCCACGGTGTGGTCGCCCATGTGCCCGATGCGCAGCGTGGTGCGCGACAGCGCGCCGTGCCCGGCGCCGATCACGTAGCCCTGTTCGCTGAGCGTCCGCACGACCCACTCGGGATGGTCGCACACGATCGCGGACACCGTGGGCGAGCGCTCGCCGTCGCGGGCCAGGATCTCGAGCTTGAGGTCGCGGCCGCCGTCGGTCTCCACCCAGTCCCAGGTCGTGCGGGCCATCTGCGCGTGGCGCGTGAACCGCGCGCCGAGCCCCTCGAGCTGGATGTCGGCCAGTTGGCGGTCGAGGGCGAAGAGCAGCGAGATCGAGGGCGTCGTGGGGCTCTGCGACTTCTGCCAGAAATCGTCGTAGCGCACGAGGTCCAGCGCGAAGCCGCGGTCGGGGAGCGCGCGGGCGCGGTTCATGAGGCGCTCCGACGCCGAAACGAAGGCCAGGCCGGGCGGGAGGGCCAGCGCCTTCTGCGATCCCGTGAACGCGAGGTCGGCGCCCCAGGCGTCGAGCTGGAAGGGCATGGCGCCGATGCTCGTCACCGCGTCCACGAGCAGCATCGCGTTCGACCCCTCGCGCACCGCCTCGGCGATCCCCGCCACGTCGCTCAGCGCGCCGGTGGAGGTCTCCGAGTGCACCACGGTGACCGTGTCGTACGAGCCGTGCTCCAGGGCGAGGCGCACCTGCTCGGGAGACACCGTCTCCCCCGGCTCGGCGATCACCCGCGTGACGTCGCGGCCGGTGAGCTCGGCGATCTCGGCGAACCGTTCGCCGAACGCGCCGCACACCACGGCCAGCACGCGCTCCGTGCTGCCGCACCGGATCGCCATCTCCATGGCGTACGTCGCCGAGCCGTTCACCACGTACACCGGGCGGGCGGTGCCGAACAGCGGCTGCAGCCGGTCGTGGATGGTGTGCATGAGCAGCTCCATGGCGCTGCTGCGGTGCGGGATCATGGGGTGCCGCATCGCCTCGAGCACCTCGGGGCGCACCTCGGTGGGCCCGGGCAGGAAGAACCGCTCGTCGGACATCAGTGCGCGGCCGCCGGGACGCCGGCCGACCCGTCGCAGGCGGCACGCAGCGCGCGGACCGTTCCCGGGTCGCCCATCACGATCAGCGTCGCGCCGGGCTGCAGGCGCTCCTCATCGGGGGGATTGTACATGTAGGCCTCGCTCCCCGGCTCGTGCACGGCCAGGATGAGCGCGTTGGTGCGCGCGTGGAGGTCCAGCTCGGCCAGCGTGTGGCCCACGAAGGGCGACGCGGCCGGCACGGCCACCTCCTCGATGCGCAGGTTCTTGTTCGTGTCGCGCAGCATCATGTCGAGAAAGCCGACGACGCTCGGCCGCACCAGCTCGCTGGCCATGCGCATCCCGCCGATGAGCGCCGGCGACACCACGCCGTCGGCCCCCGCCTGGCGCAGCCGCGCGATGGACCGCTCCTGCCCGGCGCGCGCGATCACGCGGATCTTCGGCGCCAGCTGCCGCGCCGTGACCGTGGTGACCAGCGAGTCCTTGTCGATCGTGGTGCACACCACGACCCCCGCCGCCCGCTGGACACCCGCCTGCAGCAGCACCTGGTCGTCGGTGAAGTCCTCCTCGAGCACCGGCACGTCGGGAAATTCCTCCTGGATCCGCTTCACGCGTTCGGGCGTGTGCTCGATGGCCACCACCGGACGCTCGGTGTTCACCAGCTCGCGCAGCACGGCGATGCCCGTGGCGCCCACGCCACACACGATGTAGTGCCCCTCCATCTCGGTGATCGCCCGCCGCATACGCCGTCTCCTGAAGCCCTGGGTCAGATCGCCCTCGACCACGAACGCCGTGACGATCGAGATCGCGTACACCACCGTGCCCGCGCCGAAGAACAGCAGGATCACGGTGAACACCATCAGGCCCTGGTTCCGCGACACGTCGATCGGTCCCGAGAACCCCGCCGTGGTGAGCACCGTGGCCGTGGTGTACACCGCCTCCAGCCACGTCTCCCCCGGCGCGAACGCATGGTACCCCACCACCCCGATCAGGAACATGGCGCTCACGGCGAGCGCCGCCACGACGAGCCGCTGTCGCAGCCCCTGCAGGTTGGTCCCGCGATTTCTCATTTTGGAATCACGAGCGTGCCCGAGATGGGACGCCCCTTGGGCCGCTGATCGTGCGTGTACATGTACGCGAACGGCTCGAGCCGCGCGCCCTTGGCGTCGCACACCGCGAACGACGTCGGATGCGCCGGATCGGCCCCCTGGTACGCCATCGCCGCTCCGTATTCGCCCTTCTTGTTCACCGCGTAGTACTGCAGATCGAAGTACGGACGCCCGTGCTCGTCCAGCAGCCGCTTCTCGGTCATCGCCACCACCCGCTCCATGACCTTCATGCAGGCCTGGGTCGGCGACATGCCCTGGCGCATGAACTCCACCGCCAGGAACGCGCCGCAGACCTTCATGTTCGCCTCGCCGCGCCCCGTGGACCCGGCTGCCCCGACTTCATTATCGCAGTATTGCCCGGCGCCGATGATCGGCGAATCGCCCACACGCCCCGGAATCTTCCACGACAGTCCGCTCGTCGTCGTCACCGAGGCGATGTCGCCGCTCGCCGTCACCGCGTTCATGTTGATCGTGCCGTAGGTGTGCGGCACCCCGTGCGCGTCGTAGTACACGTGCCGCGACTGCAGCAGCGTCTCGTCCACATCCCCCACGCCGCCCTTGGCGCCCGGCGGCCGGCGCGGCGGCAGGTTCAGCCAGTTGTCGTAGGGGTTGAGGTCGGCCTTCCACCGCATCCAGTCCCGCCGGCTCTTGTCGGTGAGCAGGTTCTGCGGCTTGAAGCCCATCTCGATCGCAAACCGCTTCGCCCCCTCGCCCACCAAAAAGATGTGGTCGGTGTAATCCATCACCGCCTTGGCCACCGCCGCCGCGTCGGCGATGTCCTCCAGACACCCCACGGCGCCGGCGCGCTTCGTGGGCCCGTGCATGCACGACGCGTCGAGCTGCACCACGCCGTCCTCGTCCGGCAGCCCGCCCAGCCCCACCGATTGATCGTTGGGATTCAGCTCCACCACGTTCACCCCGGCCACGATCGCGTCCAGCGGATCGGCGCCGCCGGTGAGCAGGTCCCACGCCACCTTGATCCCCTGCTTGCCCTCGGGATCCTTCTCCAGGCCGTTGGCGGCCGAGACGATCACGGGAAGCGAGGCGGCGCGCGATACCGGCCGCGCCGCGCGGTCCACGATGTTGGAGATCACCGGCTCGGCACCGGCCAGCCGGGGAAGGGCGAGGCCGGCGGCCGCGGCCGCTCCGGCTCCGAGGAAATCACGACGGGAAATCGACACGACGCCTCCTGCGGGAATGGATTTCTGGCTCGGCAATGTTACGACTTTTTCACGGCGCCGACAAAGGTGGCGGCGTGACCCGATCGTTGCGAACCAAA
>JBJKPA010000459.1:0-2640 GCA_046706905.1 Gemmatimonadaceae bacterium | reverse complement strand
GCGGCCTTCTTCATAGGTCTGCCGTTCCCGACGGGTGGCGGGCGGTGGCGGTAGGCTCATTAGCCTACGAGATGGTCATACTCGGCGTGGGTTCCGACCCACCACCATAGGACGCCGTCCGCGACCTCAATTCCCAGAGCTCTGTAATACCTGCCGATCCGTACCGAGCGATACTTGCCGACATGCTTGAAGTGAAGGGACGGGTGGGCGGAGTTCTCCTTGAGGAGCGCGAACTACTTGTCCGCGAGTTGGCGAACAGACTCCGGAAGCGCTTCGTAGCAGCGCCAAAAGCTCGGCGCAGCGTGATGCGTCAAAGCTTCCGGGAGCGGCCCGCCTCGTAGTCGGCGAGCGCCGCCTCCGCGAGCCGGTCCAACCGCCCAGCCTTAACGTCCTTTTCCACCTGACGGTCCCACTCTGCGGCGTCGAATGCCTCATACCACGCGCGGAAATTCGCCCGCTCCTCGGGAGAGAGGGCCTCGATTTCCCGCTCCAAGCGCTCGACGTTGGTCATGGCGAGAATATAGGAAGTGCCGGTTCGTTCGGCTAACCGCGCTCCGCCGGCGGACGCGGTCTGCATTGATCAAAGCTCCCCCCCTCGCTAGGCTGGTGGAGTCTCCCGAGCATCCGCGAGGTCCCGTCTGGCCGGAGCACCCATCGCCCCGCAGCCGCCGCACGAGCGCCGGCTGTCCCGCGAAGCGAAGAACGTCCTGATCATCATCGCCGTCGGCATCGCCGCCCGGCTCGTCCTGGCCGCGGTGCTCGGCCTGGGCGTGGACGAATCATATGAAGTGGTGGTCTCCCGACTCCTGAGCTGGGGATACCTCGACCACCCGCCGCTCTCCTTCTGGATGGCGCGCGTCGTGGCCGACCTCGCCCATAGCGAGAACCGCGTCCTCCTGCGGCTGCCGTTCATCCTCACGTTCGCCGGCACGACGTGGCTCATGTTCAAGCTCGGCGCGCGCCTGTTCGGCGAGCGCGCGGGGATGTACGCCGCCCTCCTGCTCAACCTCGCCCCGGTGTTCAGCCTCAGCACGGGCGGGTGGATCCTCCCCGACGGACCGCTGGACTTCGCGCTGGTCGCCGCGGCGCTGCTCCTCGTGCCGGTCCTGGTCGAGGACGACGAAGCGCACGCCTGGAAGTGGTGGATCGCCGCCGGCGTGCTCACCGGCGTCGCGATGCTCTCCAAATACCACTCGGCGTTCCTGCTGCTCGGCACGGTGGCGTTCGTGGTCACGCGGCGCGAGGCGCGCAAGTGGCTCGCCCGCCCGCACGCGTACGTGGCGGTGGCGATCGCGTTCGCCTTCTTCGCCCCGGTGCTGATCTGGAACGCGCAGCACGCGTTCGTGTCGTTCCGGTTTCAGGGCGGCCGAGCGGTGCCCACGAACGGACACCACCTGCAGGCGCTGCTGCAGAACGTCGCGGGGCAGGCGGGCTACCTGCTTCCCTGGATCTGGGTGCCGCTCGTGATCGCGCTGTACCGCGCGCTGCGCGCCGGTCCCCGCGACGCGAAGCGGTGGCTGCTGGTGTGCCTTGGCGCCGGCCCGGTGTTCGTGTTCACGCTCGTCTCGCTGGGCGGCAATCCCGGACTCCCGCACTGGCCGGCGCCCGGATACCTGCTGCTCCTCCCGCTCGTGGGCGACATGGCGGCGCGGTTCGAATCGCGCGGCGCGGCGCAGATGCAACGGCTGCACCGGTGGCTGGTGGCCGCGACGGTGGCGTTCGTGGGGCTCACGGCGATCGCGGCGAGCGACGTCGCCACGGGATGGGTGGCGCGCGTCCACCCGCAGTGGTTCACGCGCGGCGATCCGTCACTCGAGGGTTACGACTGGAACGGGCTCCGCGCCGAGCTGGCGTCGCGCGGGCTGCTGTCCGACACGAACCAGGTGATCGCCGCCACGCGGTGGATCGAGGGCGCCAAGATCGGCTACGCGATGGGCCCCGGCCTCCCGATCGTGTGCCTGAGCGACGACCCGCGCAGCTTCTTCTATTCGGATCCGCCCAGCGCGTACGTGGGCCGCGACGCACTGATCCTGGTGCAGGTGCCGCCCAGGGGGCTCACGCGCGACATCGTGAAGGAGTACGCGCCCTACTTCGCGTCGGTCGTGCCGGCGGGCACGGTGCCGGTCACGCGCGGCGGGCGCGTGGCGTTCGAGGTCGCGGCGTTCCGCGGTTGGGACATGCAGAAGCCCTATCCGGCGCCGCTTCCCCGGTAGTTCCGGGGGGTTTGCCTTACAGACGCTATGTAAGAAATACTGTACACTCGATCCATCCCCCTCATGGAGCGAGACATGTCGCCCTACGTGTGGACCATTCTCGAGATCGCCGCCGGCGGTCTCATCCTCTGGGGCGTGGCGCGCATCCTCATGCGCACCGGCGAGCCGCTCCCGGCCGGCGAATCGCTTCCCGTCACCCGCCTGCAGCGCGCGGCGTGGATGAGCCTCGGGCTCGGCCTCGCCTTCGCGACGGCCGCGGCGCTGGTGTGGGCGTCGGTGGGCGTCGAGCGCGCCATGGCCGACACGGCGCACCGGCTCACCTCCGAGCTGCTGGCCATCGCGGCGATCGGCGCCGCGGCGGCCGGCGTGTTGCGTCTCGTGTCGCAGGCCTGGCGCGGACAGGCGGGGCTCGACGAGCGCGACCGCG
>JBJKPA010000458.1:0-3927 GCA_046706905.1 Gemmatimonadaceae bacterium | reverse complement strand
GCGGGCCGGGCGAGACTTGGGACGAGTGTCAGCACGATACCGGAAAAACAACAACGCCCGGGCCCACAACCCTTCGGCCCGCGCGAGGTCGGCGGCGGTGTTCACGCTCAGGAAGTGGCGAGCCGGGTCGCCGAACGCGGCCACCTCGGGAGCGCGGAGCCACGCGGCGCGGGCCAGCGACCGGGCGAACTGGGCGCCGCCGGCGCGGCCTGCCTGGAGCGCCCGCTCCAGCGCCGGCAGGCAGGTGGGCGTGTAGCACGCACAGAAGGGTTCGAGCCCCACCGGTGAGGGGCTTTCGGGAAAGCAGGCGTCGGCGCCTTCGGCGGCGCAGCGCCGCGCAAGTTCGCGGAGCACCCCGGCACTCACGAACGGCATGTCCCAGGCCACGACGACCACCGGACGCCGCAGGTGGGAGAGCGCGGCGTGCACGCCGCTCAGCCCGCCCGCGCCGGGGATCGCGTCGGCGATGCGCGGGACGTCCGGCAGCCACCCGTCGGCCGCCGGATCGTTGGCCACGAGGAGCAGCGACGCCGTTTCCCGGCGCAGCGCGTCGGCCACGCGGTCCACGATGCGCACGCCGCCCACGCGGGCCAGCCCCTTGGGAGAGCCGAAGCGGGCGCTCGCGCCCCCGGCCAGGATCACGCCGACGGGGGCGGTGTCGCCGGGAGAACCGGGGTGCGGCACGGCGGGGTCCGGCGCCGCGCTACTCGCCGCGGTAGGTGGCGCTCAGCGTCCGGTCTTCGGCCACGCGCACCTCGCACACCGACGCGCCGCCGGAGGGCAGTCCCCGCTGCACCGTCTCGAAGATGAACCGCGCCAGGTTCTCACCCGTCGGCATCAGCCGGCCCTCGGCGAATTCCGGGACGTCGAGGTTCAGGTTCGCGTGGTCGAACCGCGTGCGCACGTCGCGCTCCAGCACCCGGTCGAGGTCGGCGAGGTCGATGATCATCCCGCTGCGTTCCTCGATCGGCCCCCGCACGGTGATCTCGCAGGTGTACGTGTGCCCGTGGTAGTTGGGCCGCGCGCACAGCCCGAACCGCTGCTCGTTCTCGGCGTCGCTCAGCTCCGGCAGGCGGTAGCGGTGCGCGGCGGCGAAGGAGATGCGGCGGGTGAGGTACGCGGTCGCCACGCGATTCAGCGGTGCGAGAAGAGGTAGGAGATCCCGATCGACAGCGACGGGTTGTTCCGCCAGAACGACTTGGAGAGCGTGATCGGGACCACGGTCGTGCCGTTCTTGCCGACGGTGTAGTAGGTCTCGGGATAGCCCAGCGTGTACATGCGGTTGGTGAGGTCCAGGCGCAGGCCCCAGCGCGACGTGGCGATGTAGCGCAGGCTGGCCCCGTACACGAGCTCGAAGCGCGACCCGAACTGGAAGTCGCCCACGTCGCTCTGCGTGTGCCGGTCCGTGATGAATCCCATCCCCGCGTTGACCAGCGGCATGAAGCCGTGGTAGGTGCGGTTGCCGGTGAGCGACATCGACATCGTGGCGTCCAGGGCGTACAGCGGCCAGTAGTACAGCCCGCGGTCGACGTTCACGGCCGTCGGATCGATCACCTTGCGATCGGAGAGCGTCTGGGCCAGCGAGGCGTTGAGGAACAGGCCCCCCGTCGCGTGCCAGGTGTAGAGCAGGGTCCAGATGGAGGAACTCTGCGGCGCCACGCCGGCCGGGTCGACGCCCGCCGAGAAGTGGCCGGCGAGGAGCGCCAGTTCCATCGTCTGATCGAGGTCGCGGTACGGGCTGCGCGACGGCGCGTAGCCCACCTGCTGCTGCGCGCCGGCGGTCCCGGCCGCCGCGGCCGCGAGGAGAAGGGCGGTCACGAGACGCTTCACGCGATCACTCCATGGGGTCGAAGATCCTTGCCCGTCATCTCGGCCGGCGTCTCCAGCCCGAGCATGTGCAGCAGGGTGGGGCCGACATCGCACAGGGCGCCGCCCTCGCGCAGCGGGGCCGCCCCGTGCACGGGGGCCGCCTCTCCGGCGTCGACGGCCACGATCGGCACCGGATTGGTCGTGTGGGCCGTGTGCGGCCCGCCCGTCTCCGGATCGATCATCTGCTCGCAGTTGCCGTGGTCGGCCGTGACGAGCAGCCGCGCGCCGGCGCGCTCCGCCGACGCGATGACGCGCGCCAGGCAGGCGTCCACCGTCTCCACCGCCGTGATCACCGCCGGGAGCGAGCCCGTGTGTCCCACCATGTCCGCGTTGGCGTAGTTGCAGAGGATGAAGTCGTACTCGCCGCCCTCGATGGCCGGGCAGAGCACGTCGGTGATACCCGCCGCGCTCATTTCCGGCGCGAGATCGTACGTCGCGACCTTCTGGCTGGGCACGAGCAGCCGCTCCTCGTGCGCGAAGGGCGTCTCGCGCCCCCCGTTGAAGAAGTAGGTCACGTGCGCGTACTTCTCGGTTTCCGCGGTGCGGAACTGCGTCATCCCGGCGTCGGCGACCACCTCGCCCACGATGTTGACCAGCGACTTGGGCTCGAACGCGATCGGCACGGTGAAGGTCTGGTCGTACTGGGTCATCGTCGCCACGTACACCGCCGGCCGGTGGGCGATCGCGAACCCGTCGAAGCCGTCCACGGTGAGCGCGCGGACGATCTGCCGCATCCGGTCGGCCCGGTAGTTGAAGCAGATCAGGGCGTCGCCGTCGCGGATCGGCGCCACCGGCCGGCCGTTCTCCACGATCGTGTGCGGCGTGATGAATTCGTCGGTCTCGTCGCGCGCGTAGGCGCTGCGGATGACCTCGAGCGGATCGGTGCCCGTCGGCCCCGTGCCCTCGACCGCGGCGCGCCACCACTTGGCGATGCGGTCCCAGCGCTTGTCGCGGTCCATGCCGAAGTAACGGCCGCCGAGGCTGGCCACCCTGGCCCGGCCCTTGGCCCTGGCGAGCGTCTCCTGCATGAAGCCCAGCCCCGAGCGCGGCATCGTGTCGCGACCGTCCATCAGGGCGTGGATCGCCACGTGGGGAACCCGCTCCCGCTCGGCGAGGTCGAACAGGGCGAACAGGTGCTGGTCCAGCGCGTGCACGCCCCCGTCGCCGATCAGGCCCATCAGGTGGAGCGTGCCCCCCGACTTCCGCGCCCGGCGGCAGGCCTCGACGAAGGCCTCGTTGTGGAAGAACGAGCCGTCCTTGATGCTCTGCGAGATGCGGACCACGTCCTGCATCACCACCCGCCCCGCGCCGAGGTTGAGGTGGCCGACCTCGCTGTTGCCCATCTGCCCTTCGGGAAGGCCCACGGCGAGCCCCGAGGCTTCGAGCAGGGTGCGCGGGTAGCGCTCCACGAGCCGGTCCCAGGTCGGGGTGCGGGCCATCGCGATGGCGTTCCCTTCGCGTTCGGGGCGGTATCCCCAGCCGTCGAGCACGATCAGGACGGCGGCATGCTTGCGATGTGGTGGCATTGATCTCCGCGTGGACGCTTGCTCCGCCGCGCCCGACCTTTCATACTGCGACCGTGGGCAGCGGCGGTCACGAAATGTACCCGTCGTCGGAGCCTCAACCAAGCGATGCGACTCCGCACTCTCTACTTCGCCTTTTCGATTCTCGCCGTGCCCGCCGGCCTCGCCCGGGCGCAGGCCACCACGGGCCCCGCCGTGTTCTACGGCGCGCCCGGCACACACAAGCTCGCCACGGTCGCCCAGGGCACCGTGGTCACGCCCACCGGGCGCAACGGCGAATACGTGCAGATCACGCTGCGCGGCTTCGTCTCGAACCTGCTGCTCGGCGGCCCGCGCGATTCGTTCCAGGTCAGCGTGAGCGCCACCGACGTCCGGATGCGCGCCACGCCGAGCAGCTCGGCCGCCGTGCTCGCGGCGCTGGACCCCGGAATGGGACTGCACCTGGTGAAACGATCGGGCAGTTGGGCCGAGGTCGAGCGCACGGGGTGGATCCGGGGCTCCGCGCTCCCCGCGACGCAGGCCGCGAGGGCCGCCC
>JBJKPA010000457.1:0-3039 GCA_046706905.1 Gemmatimonadaceae bacterium | reverse complement strand
ATCGCCTTCCTCGGCTTCGGCGTGTGGGCCCACCACATGTTCGCCGTCGGCATGGGCCCGATCGCCGACTCCGTGTTCGGGGTGACCACGCTGCTCATCGGCATCCCGACCGGCGTGAAGATCTTCAACTGGATCTTCACGATGTGGGGCGGCAACGTGCGGTTCACGGTGGCCTGCAAGTTCGCCATCGCGCTCATCGCCCTGTTCACGATCGGCGGCATCTCCGGCGTCATGCACGCCTCGCCGCCGGCCGACCTCCAGCAGACCGACAGCTACTTCGTGGTCGCCCACTTCCACTACGTGCTGTTCGGCGGGTCGATGATGGGCATCTTCGCCGGCATCTACTACTACTACCCCAAGATCACCGGCCGGCTGATGAGCGAGAAGCTGGGCAACTGGCACTTCTGGCTCACCTTCATCGCGATGAACCTGACCTTCTTCCCGATGCACTTCTCGGGGCTGGCCGGGATGCCGCGGCGCATCTACCGCTACGACGTGGGCCAGGGCTTCACGACCTACAACGAGATCTCGTCGTGGGGCGCCTACCTGCTGGCCTTCGCCACGCTGTTCTTCGTCTGGAACTTCATTCGCAGCCGCAAGCACGGCGCCGTCGCCGGCCACAACCCGTGGAACGCGCCGTCGCTCGAGTGGTCGATCCCGTCGCCGCCGCCGGACTACAACTTCGCCACCATCCCCACCGTCTCGTCGCGCTATCCGCTGTGGGACCACAAGGGCCAGGTCGTGGAGTTCCACGAGGGCGAGCCCATCAAGACGGCCAAGGAGCTGGGCATCCCGATGCCCTTCCCGACCATCAAGCCGCTGCTCACGGCCCTGTTCATGACGCTCATGTTCTCCGGCCTGCTCTACATCCACAAGAACAACTGGCCGCTGGCCTACACGTTCATCTTCGGCGGCGCGGCCGGCATGGTCGCCTCGCTGTACAGCTGGCTCCTGAGCCCGCTCGAATAACTCCTCGCTTCCCGATCTTCCGGTTCATTCAATGGCCAATCCAGCCGCCGCCATCGAGCACCACGGGCACACGCCGACCACCACCGGACTCGACCACCGCAAGGTGGCCATCTGGGCGTTCATCGGCTCGGAGTGCATGCTGTTCGCGTCGCTCATCTCGACCTACCTGATCTACAAGGGCCGCAGCGTCGTCGGCCCCTTCCCGCATCAGGTCTGCAGCCCGCCGGTCTGCGCGACCGTCATGCCGCCGATCCTCAACATTCCGGAGACGTCCGCCTCCACGTTCGTCCTCCTCATGTCGTCGCTCGCCATGGTGCTCGCCCTGGCCGCCGTCGAGAACGCCGACCGGCCCAAGCACACCCTGGGCGAGAAGATCCTCGGCAACTCCAAGCTGTGGCTCTTCATGACGGCCCTGCTCGGCACGACGTTCCTCGGCTTCCAGGCCAACGAGTTCACGACGTTCGTCGCCCACGGCCTGACCATCCGCACCAACCTGTTCGGGTCGTCGTTCTTCACCCTCACCGGGTTCCACGGCGCCCACGTCACCGCCGGCGTGCTCTGGCTGCTCACCCTGCTCGCCATCGACATCAAACGCGGCCTCAAACCCAAGGACGCCGTCATCGTCGACATCGCCGCGCTCTACTGGCACTTCGTGGACGTGGTCTGGATCGCGATCTTCACCCTCGTGTACCTCATCCACTGACCGGACCCTCCCCTATGGCTCACGAATCCGCGGCCGGCGCTCCCGCCACCCACTCCGACCATGTCGCGATGGGTGAGATCAAGGAGCACCCGACCTGGTCCACCTACTGGAAGGTCGCCGTCATCCTCACGCTCATCACGGCGTGCGAGGTCTGGGTGTACTACATCCCCAGCTTCGTCGCCGGCCACCTCTTCGTCCCGACTCTGCTCGTCCTGTCGGCCATGAAGTTCGCCATCGTCGTGATGTTCTATATGCACCTGCGCTACGATCACAAGCTGTTCCGCGCCCTCTTCACCGGGCCGCTCATCATCGCCATGATCACGATCGTCGCGCTGCTCTTCCTGTTCGGACACCTGGTCATCCACGCCACCTGATCCGTCCGATCGGCAGTTCTCGGAATCCCGAAGCAGAGGGGCCCGCCCGGCGCATCGATCCCCGCGCCGAGCGGGCCCCTCTGAGTTTTGAATCGGATCACGGCCGATTCACCCCATGGGCGGCCGCGCGTGCCCCTACTCCTTCCCCTCCAGGGCATAGATCAGCTCCGCCTTGAGTGCCGGATGCGCCCGCCACATGTACGCCCCCATCGTGATCGCCGCGATCAGGTTCCCCATCGCCACGTTGTACCACGCCAGCACCCCGAACACGGGCACGTCGCTGAACGCCGAGGTCAGGCCGTAAAACCCCACCTCGAACATCACGAACAGGATCATCGCCCCGGCCAGCACCGTGGGCTGCTTCTCCGCCCAGTGCACGATCGCCGCCACGATGATCCCCGCCGCGATGAACGCCAGGTAGTGGAACACCGTGTACCCGATCACCACCAGCAGGTCGGTGTTCCCGGTGGTCGTCTGGCCGAACAGGGTGAAGAACCCGCGGCCCAGCTTGATCGGGGTCTGGAACGGGTGTCGGATCACCACGTCCACGATGAAGAACCAGGCGGCCACACTGGTCGCGCCCAACACGCCGGCGATGCTGCCCTCGCGCAGGATGCCGTTCCGCATCTGCCACCTCCTCGAGTTGTTTCGGCGGGAGCCCTTCGGGGCTATACTAGTACCCCCAGATGCCACCGGCCAGTTCCGCGCACCCCGCCGAGCCAGGGGCCGCGCCCCTTCCGAGCACCGCGCCCCGCGAGCGCCTGCTCTCCCTCGACGTCTTCCGTGGCCTCACCATCGCCGGAATGCTGCTCGTCAACACGCCCGGCACCTGGAGCGCGATCTACCGGCCGCTCGAGCACGCCGCGTGGAACGGCTGGACCCCCACCGACCTCATCTTCCCCTTCTTCCTCTTCATCGTCGGCATCACCACCGAGCTCTCGCTCTCCGCCCGCCGCGGACGCGGCGCCGGCGACGCCGAGCTCCGCCGCCAGA
>JBJKPA010000456.1:0-3159 GCA_046706905.1 Gemmatimonadaceae bacterium | reverse complement strand
CCAGGACGACCACCGCGACCGCGCCCGCGGCGAGCCCCATGTGGCCGAGCCCGGCGAGCGTGCCCAGCGCGAGCACCACGAGCCCCGCGCCCTCGGTGGTCCCGTCGAGGTCGGCCTCGGGCCGGCGCACGGCCATCGCGTAGGCCACGACCACGAACGCCGCGGCGGCGCCGAGCAGCACGGCCGCCGCCGCGGCGAGATCCGCCGAGAGGAGCAGTCCGGCGCACCCGCCGATGAGCCCGAGCAGGAAGAAGGTGCGCAGACCGGCGAACCGCGCGTGCGGTCCCGACGCGTGCCCCGACCATTCGCGCTCGACGCCCACGGCGAGTCCGACGAGCGCGCCGATGCTCAGGCGCGCCGCCTCGAGCAGCGGCGGGCCGTCGATCGACAGCTGGGGCGCGAAGGGGGTCATGCCTCAGTCTGCGTCCGAACGGGCCGCGGCGCTACGGCCCCAGGATTCCCCCGCCCAGCACGACCACCGTCACCACGGCGAGGAGCACCGTGAGCAGGACGCTCAGCGACCGTTCCCGCTTGGTGAGAATGGCCGCCGCGCCGGTCGCGCCGCCGGCCAGCGAGGCGCCGTCGGCCAGGGCGAGCGTGAGCATGGGAAGCGGACTGTTGAAATAGGCCCCGCCGCCGACGCCGCTCGCCACCAGGACCCAGGCGATGCCGTAGAACGCGATGGCGACGACGGCCAGGACGACGGCGCTCCATCCCAGGGTGGTGCGCGGCGCTCCGACGAACGCATGCCAGACCGGCTCATGTGGCAGACCGGCCGGCGCCGTGAGGGGTTGTTTGGCGTCCGACACGTCACACCTCCAGACCACGGTTCATTCGGAGGGTACAGGTCCTGCGGAGGCGGGTCTGTCGGGTTTCCCTTGAGCGGCGCGCGGGAAACCGCGGGGCGTCGGACGGCGCGAGACCGTCGCGGTCAGTCTTCGCCCAACCGGTAGCGCTTGAGCTTGTCGTACAGCGTGCGGAGCCCGATGCCGAGGCGTTGGGCGGCCTCGCGGCGATTGCCGCCGGTGGCGGCGAGGGTGCGCTCGATGGCCTCGCGCTCGAGGTCGGCCAGGGAATGTCCGCCGTCCGCGTGCGCGGCGGGCGACGCGGTGCCGTTCAACGCCCGGAGGTCCGCGGCGCCGATGCGCGGCCCGTTGGCGAGGATCGCCGCCCGCTCGAGGACGTTGGCCAGCTCGCGCACGTTGCCGGGCCAGCGGGACTCCTCGACCACCCGCTTCGCCTCGTCGTCGAGCTCGAGGTGGCTGCGCCCGATCTGCGCGCCGATGCGGCGCAGGAGCGTTTCGGCGAGGGGGAGGATGTCCCGCCGCCGCTCGCGCAGCGGGGGGAGGTGGATCGGGAACACCGCCAGGCGATGGTACAGGTCCTCGCGCAGCGCGCCCGAGGCGATGAGCGCCGCCGGCTCGCGATTCGTCGCCGCGACCCAGCGCACGTCGGCCTCGATGGTGCGCGAGCCGCCGATGCGCTCGAAGCGGCGGTCCTGGATCACGCGCAGCAGCTTGGCCTGCACGTCGGTGCGCATCTCGCCGATCTCGTCGAGGAAGAAGGTACCCCCGTCGGCCAGCTCGAGGCGTCCGCGGCGCGCCGCGGTGGCGCCGGTGAACGCCCCCTTCTCGTGTCCGAACAGCTCGCTCTCGAGCAGCGATTCAGGGAGCGCCGCGCAGTTCACCGCCACGAACGGCCCCGACGCCCGGGCGCTCCACGCATGGAGGGTCCGGGCCGCGACCTCCTTGCCCGTGCCGCTCTCGCCGATGAGGAGCACGCTGGCGTTGGTCGGCGCGACCTTGCGCAGCGCCTCGACCACCGGCGTCATCGCGGGATCGCCGTAGGACAGCGAGGGAAGCGGCGCCGCCTCGCGCGCCGCGCGGTCGCGCGCCGCGAGCAGGGTGCGCCGCTCCAGCGCGCGCGACGCCAGCAGGCGCAATTCGCGCGGGCTGCTGACCGGCTTCTCGAGATAGTCGAACGCGCCCTGCTTCATCGCCTCCACGGCGCTCACCACCGAGCCGTGGGCGGTGAGCAGGATGACCTCGGTCTCCGGCTGCTCGGTGCGCGCGTAGCGCAGCAGCTCGAGGCCGTCCATGCGCGGCATCTTGAGGTCGGTGATCAGGAGGTCGAAGCTCTCGCGCGCCAGGCGCGCCGCGGCCTGCTCGCCGTCGGCCACCGCGACCACCGTGTGCCCGTCGTCCTGCAGCGCCTCCGATACGAATTCCCGTAACCCCTGTTCGTCGTCGGCGACGAGGATCCTGGCCATGGCCCGCTCAGCTCCGCGGCAGCGAGAGGCGGAACACCGCCCCGCCTCCCTGATGGTTGGCGGCGGTGATCGACCAGCCGTGCATCTGCGTCACGCGCTGCGCCACGGCCAGGCCGAGGCCCGTGCCGGTCGTCCGCGTCGTGTAGAACGGCGCGAAGATCTTCTCCTCGTCGCCGGCGGGGATGCCGCTGCCGAAGTCGCGCACCGCGATCTCCAGGCGGTGGTCGCGCTCCCGCACCGTGACCTCGGGCCGCGTGCCCGGGGCGGTGGCCTGGAGCGCGTTGCGCAGGATGTTCGTGACCGCCTGGCGCAGGCGGGCCGCATCCACCGGCCAGCGCTCCGGCGCCCCCTCGGTGTGGATCGTGAAGCCGTGCGGCGATACCTCCTCCACGCATCCGGCCACGAGGGCCGCGGGATCGACGGGCTCGACTTCCATCGGCCCGGAGCGCACAAAGTCGAGCAGGTCGGTGGTCAGTGCCTCGAGCCGCTCCGCCTCGTGGACCACGCGGTCCACCTTGCGGCGGTCCGGATGGTCGCCGCCCAGCCGCTCGGCGAGCAGCTGCGCGTGCCCCTTGAGCGAGGCCAGCGGATTGCGGATCTCGTGCGCCATCACGCCGGCCATCTCGCCCAGCGCGCTCAGCCGCCGCTGCTCCTCCAGGCTCCGCTCGGCCAGCTCCTGCTGCACGGACAGCCGCCAGAAGATGATCGCGGCGCCGAGCAGCCCGGCGGCGATGAGCGCCGAGAGGATGAACGTGCTCATGGACTCGGCGGCCATCTGCTCGGCCACCACCGGCTCGAACTCCACGGCGAGGTAGCCGCGCCGGCGGCGCCGGCCGTCCGCCTCGCCGCGCGTCGGCGGGGCCGCGGCAACGAGGCGGGTGCGCGAGCCC
>JBJKPA010000455.1:0-5400 GCA_046706905.1 Gemmatimonadaceae bacterium | reverse complement strand
GGGCAAGGCGACGGCGGCCAAGCCGGCCGCCGCGGCTCCGGCACCCACCGACACGAGCGCTGAGGCGGCTCCTGCGGGCGCCATGACGCCCGTGGGCGCCGGTGGGCTCTCCGCGGCGCCGGGTCTTCCCCCGGTGGCGACGGTGCAGCACGGGGCGGTGCTGACGCCGCTGGCCCGCGATCGCGGGTGGGTGCGGGTCCGGCTCGACGGCTGGATGAAGGAGAGCGACCTGACGAGTGCCGACAGCACGATGGCGGCAATCACGGCGGCTGACCTCCAGGCCAGCCCGCAGAAGTACGTGGGGAGGACCGTCCGCTGGATCGTGACCGCGCTGGCCTTCCAGACCGCCGATCCGCTTCGCAAGGACATGCGTCCGGACGAGCCGTATCTGCTGGCCCGCGGGCCGGGGGCGGAGACGTCGCTCCTCTACCTGGCCCTGCCTCCTGACCTAGTGGACAGGGCCAAGGCGCTCTCGCCGATGGCGCAAATCGTGGTCACCGCCAGAGTGCGCACCGGCGCCTCGCAACCGTCGGGCGTCCCGATCCTCGACGTGCTGACGCTGGCACGGCAGTAGACTGACCCATAGGTCAGTCCATGCCGGCGCACCCGGCGTGAGGGATCGCACGGCGGGCGCTTCGGACCCGCCGCAAGACTCCCATCCGGTCCGTAGAGCGGCGGTAGGCGCCCGGTTAGATTGCGCGTCTTCCGCAATCGCCAATCACCCCCAACCCGAGCGGCATGCCGTCGAGGCCCAAGAGACCCCGATCCGCCTACCGCGGCTACCGGCGGCCCCGCCGGCGACTCCGGCTTCGCACCGCCGCCATGCTCGTCGTGCTCCTGGCGGCGGCGGTGGCCTTCACCGAGCCGGCCAAGCTCACGGCGCTGGTCGGCGCCCGGCCCCCGGCACCCGGCTTCGAGGCCGTCCCGGAGCTCCCGGGTTCGAGCCATGCCGTGGAGCTCACCGTGGCCCTGCCGGGCGACTCGGTGCGCCTCCCGGTGGACCTCTCGGGGGATTCGCTCGGCCTGCGCTACGAGTGGGTGGCCGTGGGGGATACGGTGCGGGCGCGCTACGCCCAGGCATACGACGCCCGGTCGCTCTACGCCCCGGCCAAGCCCGGGTTCTACCACCTGGCCCTCCTCGGCGGCGCGCGGACGATCGTGCTCGACGCACCCACGCTGGCCGTGCTGATGCCCTTCCAGGAGAAGCGGCGCGGGGAGATCGGGAGCTACCGGATCGGGACGTACCGGGGGGAGCAGTGGAGCACCGGGGCGCACCCGGCCGGCTTTCTGGCCGTCGGGCCGGGCGACGAGGATCTGCCCGTGAGCGCGCACTTCCGGGTCGGCGACTTCATCACCCACGACTGGCAGCAGGCGGTGTGGCCCAAGTACGTGGCGCTCGACCCGCGGCTCCTGGACAAGCTCGAGCTGGTGCTGGCGGAACTGGAGCGGGGGACCGCCCGTAGTGAGCCCGTGCAGCTCGAGCCCGACGTGCATTCCGGCTTCCGGACGCCGCTCTACAACCGCACCGTTCCCCGGGCCGCCGACGAGAGCCGCCACCAGTACGGCGACGCGGCGGACATCACGATGGACGTCAACGGCGACGGCCGGATTGACCGGGCCGACATCCGGGCCATCGTTCAGGCGGTGGACGTGGTGGAGGCGGCGCATCCGGAGCTGGTCGGCGGGCTGGGCATCTACACCAGCCGGCTGTATCCGACGCCGTACGTGCATATTGATACGAGGGGCGAGCGCGAGCGCTGGCACGGCTAGCCCGACTCCGGACCGGAGCGACGATGAACGAACACCTGCGGGACCGCATCCTGCGCCGCATCGAAACGATGTCCGACGAGCGCGGCTATCAGATCCTGGACTACGTCGAGTTCCTGGAGTCCAAGTACGCCGAGCGGCAGTCGCCGCAGGCGAACGTGTTCACGCGGCTCACGGAGTCGGTGGAGGACAAGCTGCGCGCGGGCAGGGTGTCGGCGTCGGTGATCGCCGAGACGATGGGGTTTCTGAATCGGGCGTCCAACGTGCTCAATAGCGCGATGGAGACGGTGGTGGGAAGTACAAAGGGCGCCGACAAAACCAGCGCCGACAAGAACAGCGCCGGCAAGGACGGCGCCAGCAAGGACAGCGCCGGCAAAACGAGCGCTGGGAACTGAACGACAGTCAACTGCGCGTCGTCAGGCGGGGCTTCGCCCCGCCGTCCGCAGCGCGATGGAGACGGTGGTGGGAAGTACAAAGGGCGCCGACAAAACCAGCGCCGACAAGAACAGCGCCGGCAAGGACGGCGCCAGCAAGCACAGCGCCGGCAAAACGAGCGCTGGGAACTGATCACGGCACACTGCGCGTAGCCAGGCGGGGCCTCGCCCCGCCGTCCGCTGGTGACGGGGCCGAAGGCCGTACCCTTCCCGGCGCCGTACTTGTTGGCGCAGCTCTTGTTGGCGCAGTTCTTGTCTGCGCTGGGTTTGCCGGCGCAGGTCTTGCCGGCGCTTCCGGCACTTTCTACATTCCACCATGGCGACAACGACCAAGCCCAATCGGTCCGCCTCCGGCACCAACCCGGAGCGCGGACCTTCGCGCATTCAGGACCCTCGTCCGAACGGCGTCGGCCGTGTCCGGATCGATGATGCCCTGACCTTCGACGACGTCCTCCTCGTCCCGGCGCACGCCCTGACGCATCCCAAGGACGTCATCCTCAAGTCCCGCTTCACGCGCCGCATCGAGCTGAACGTTCCGCTCGTCTCCGCGGCCATGGACACCGTCACCGAGAGCGACTTGGCGATCGCCATGGCCCGCTCGGGCGGCATCGGCGTGCTCCACAAGAACATGTCCATCGACCGCCAGGCGGCCGAGGTGGACCGCGTCAAGCGCAGCGAGAGCGGGATGATCCTCAACCCGATCACCCTGCGGCCCACCGACACGGTGCGCGAGGCCAATGCGCTGATGCGGCGGTTCAGCATCTCCGGCGTGCCGATCGTGGACGAGGAGGGACGGCTGGTGGGCATCATCACCAACCGAGACCTGCAGTTCGAGAAGGAGCTGGACCGCGTGCTGGGCGACGCGATGACCAAGGAGGGACTCGTCACCGCGCCCGTGGGCACGACGCTCGACGAGGCCGAGCGGATCCTGGCCAAGGGGCGGATCGAGAAACTCCCCGTGGTGGACGCCGAGGGGAAGCTCAAGGGACTGATCACCGTCAAGGACATCCACAAGCGGCGGCAGTACCCGAACTCCAACAAGGACGAGCACGGTCGGCTGCGCGTGGCGGCGGCGATCGGCGCGGCCGGCGACTTCCTGGCCCGCGCCCGGGCGCTGGTCGAGGCCGGCGTGGACGCGCTGGTCGTGGACACGGCGCACGGCCACTCCGACGGTGTGCTGCGCGCCGCCGTCGAGGTGCGTCAGAAGTTCCCGGACGTGCAGCTCATCGTGGGCAACGTGGCGACGCGCGAGGGCGCGGCCGCGCTGGTCGAGCGCGGCGTGGACGCCGTGAAGGTGGGCGTCGGGCCGGGGTCGATCTGCACGACACGCGTGGTGACCGGCGTCGGCGTGCCGCAGCTCACGGCGATCTTCGACGCCGTGGAGGGCGCCGGCGACGTGCCCGTGATCGCCGACGGCGGCATCAAGTACTCGGGCGACGCCGTGAAGGCGCTGGCCGCCGGCGCGGCGAGCGTGATGATGGGCTCGATGCTCGCCGGCACCGAGGAGAGCCCGGGCGAGGCGTTCCTGCTCGAGGGGCGCCGGTTCAAGATGGTGCGTGGCATGGGCTCCCTTTCGGCGATGCAGGACGGCAGCGCCGACCGGTACTTCCAGGAGGGCGAGCTGAGTCCCAAGAAGCTCGTGCCCGAGGGCATCGAGGGGCGGGTGCCCTACAAGGGTCCGGTGGCGGACGTGCTCTTCCAGATGGTGGGCGGGCTGCGCAGCGGGATGGGCTACGTCGGCGTGGCGAGCATCGACGAGCTGCGGACGCGGCCGGGGTTCGTGCGCATCACCTCGGCGGGGCTCCGCGAGTCGCATCCCCACGACGTCACGATCACGCGAGAGGCCCCGAACTACTCGGTGTGAACGACGCGCGGGCTCCTTCGGGAGCCCGCTTTTTTTTGCGGTTCCGCATTGACAAATTCGCGTCCGCGGGGCCAAGTTCTGATTTGCATACAGTCCGGGGTTCACCCCGTGCGGTATGTCCCCTCCCCGGGCGGCGCCACAGCCGCCCCTTCGTGTGTAAACCCCCGGAGAATCTGACATGGGCCTCTGGTCGAAAAAGAGCCTTGCGCTGCTGCAAACCGAGGCGTCCGCCGAAGGCGAGGACACGCTCAAGCGCGTGCTCGGCGCCTGGAACCTGACCTTCCTCGGCATCGGCGCGATCATCGGCGCGGGCATTTTCGTGCTGACGGGTACCGCCGCCGCGCAGTACGCGGGTCCGGCCATCGTGCTCTCCTTCATCGTGGCCGGGTTCGGCTGTCTGTTCGCCGGACTCTGCTATGCCGAATTCGCGGCGCTGATCCCGATCGCGGGCAGCGCCTACACGTATGCCTACGCGACCCTGGGCGAGTTCATCGCCTGGATCATCGGTTGGGACCTGATCCTCGAGTACCTGTTCGGCGCCGCCACGGTGGCGGTGGGTTGGGCGGGCTACTTCACCGCTTTCATGAACGAGCTCGGGATTCACCTCCCGCTCGCCTGGAGCCAGGCGCCGCTCGACGTCCTCGGCTCGCACACCATCATCCGCAGCGTCCTGTGCATCGATCCGGCCACCAACCAGGCGGTGACGCTGGCCGCCGGGCAGGCGTGTGACACGACGAAGTACGTGATCGCCCACGGGATGCTCAACATCCCGGCCATGGCGCTCATCGCGCTGATGACCACGTTCCTGGTGATCGGGATCAAGGAGTCGGCGAACTTCAACAACGTGATCGTGGCCGTGAAGGTCTCGATCGTGCTGCTCGTGATCGCGTTCGGCTTCAAGTACGTGCACACGGCCAACTGGCATCCGTTCCTGCCTGCCAATACCGGCCACTTCGGTGACTTCGGGTGGAGCGGGGTGGTGCGCGCGGCGGCCGTCGTGTTCTTCGCCTACATCGGATTCGACGCCGTGAGTACCGCGGCGCAGGAAGCGCGAAATCCGCAACGCGACATGCCGATCGGCATTCTCGCGTCGCTGCTCATCTGCACCATCCTGTACATCCTGATGGCGCTGGTGATGACCGGTCTGGCGCACTACACCACGCTCAACGTGCCACACCCGGTGTTCGTGGCCATCGCGGCCGCCGGCAAGCCGCTGGCCTGGCTCGGCTACTGGGTGAACATCGGCGCCATCCTCGGCCTCGCCTCGGTGGTGCTCGTGATGCTCATGGGCCAGCCGCGCATCTTCTTCTCGATGGCGCGCGACGGGCTGCTCCC
>JBJKPA010000454.1:0-8956 GCA_046706905.1 Gemmatimonadaceae bacterium | reverse complement strand
TCGGCGGGCATGGACATGTCGGCGACCTTGCCGGCGCGGAAGCCGAGCAGGAAGCCGCGCTTGACCCAGGCCACGGCGCGCCAGCGGTCGTCGGGGCCGCGCTCGGCGGCGCGCACGGCGCCGATCTCGAGTGCGTCGAGCAGCTCGCGCACGACCTGCGGCGCTTCGGCGGGCAGATCGGTGCCGGCCGGCGTCGCGGCCAGCGCATCCACGCGTTCGGCGAGCGTGGGCATCAGGCCTGGACGCCGGCGTGCTGCAGCGCGGCGCGTACCGTGGGCTCGTGCTTCGCGTCGAGCGGCACCAGCGGGAGGCGGAGCACGTTCTGGATCTTGCCCATCATGGCCAGCGCGGCCTTGGCGGCGAGCGGGTTGGACTCCACGAACGCGGCGCGCATCCACGGCAGGAGCTTGAAGTGGAGCTGCCGCGCCGTGGCGATGTCTCCGGCCCGCGCGCGCTCGGCGAGCTGCGCCATGAGCCGCGGCGTGGCGTTGGAGACCACGGAGATGATGCCGTCGCCGCCGGCGGCCATGATGGCGAGCGTCATCTCGTCGTCGCCGGAGAGGACGCTGAACGACGCCGGGCGCGCGGCCAGGATGTCGGTGATCTGGCTCAGGTTCCCGGACGCTTCCTTGACCGCGACCATGCTCTTGTGCTTCGCCAGCGCGAGCGTGGTCCTGGCCTCGATGTTGCTCCCCGTGCGCCCGGGCACGTTGTAGATCACGATCGGGAGCGCGGTCTCCTTCGCGATCGCCTCGAAGTGGGCGACGATGCCGCGCTGCGGCGGCTTGTTGTACATCGGCGAGGCGTGGAGGAGGTGCGTGGCGCCCACCGCCTCCATCTCCTTCGAGAGCCGGATCGCCTTCTTCGTGTCGTTGGACGCGGCGCCGGCGACGACGGGCACCCGCCCCTTCGCCTGTTCGACGGTGAGCTGCACGACGCGCCGGTGCTCCTCGACCGTCATCGTCGCGGCCTCGCCGGTGGAGCCGCAGGGCACGAGGAAATGGATCCCTTCGTCGATCTGCCATTCGACGAGCGCGCGGAGGGCGTCCTCGTCGACGGCGCCGGATTTCGTGAACGGGGTGACGAGCGCGGTGCCGCACCCGGTGAGCTTGGCGGCGGTCATGAGGGGGAGCCTCCCTTGTCGGTGAGGACGTCGCGCAGGTTGAAGATGCCGCGCCGGCCGACCACCCAACGGGCGGCGAGCAGCGCGCCCTCGGCGAACACGCGGCGGTCGCGGGCGGTGTGGACGAGGCGGATCTGCTCGAACTGCGCGTCGAAGATCAACTCGTGGATGCCCGGCACGGCGCCGGTGCGCACGCTGGTGATCGGGATGTCGCGCCCGAGCTTCGCCGAGGCGGCGCGGGCCAGGGCGAGCGCGGTGCCCGACGGCGCGTCCTTCTTCTGCGCGTGGTGGGTCTCGATGATGTGGACGTCGAATCCGGGGGCGTTGCGCATCGCCTGGGCCGCGGCCTCGACGGTGGCCGTGAACGCGCACACGCCGAGCGAGAAGTTGGGGGCCGCGAGGAGCGCGCCGCCCACCTGGTTCACGAAGGCCTCGACCTCGGCGCGGCGCGCGTCCCATCCCGTGGTGCCGACCACGATCGGACAGCGGGCGGCGGCGGCCACGCGGATGTTCTCGGGCGCCGACTCCGGCGACGTGAACTCGACCGCGACCTCGGCGCCGTTGAGGGTCTCGGCCGTCGTCTCGGTCGCGTCGCCGCCCGCCCGATCGATGCGGGCCACGACCTCGAACCCGTGATCGGCCGCCATGGCTTCGACGGCGCGCCCCATCTTGCCCATGCCGATGATCGCGAGGCGAATCATGACCCCTGCCCTCCCTCGAAGAATGCGGCGTGCAGCCGCTGCATGAGCGGCTTGACCTGTTCGTCGTCCACGACCACGGTGAGGTTGATCCCGGTCGCGCTGAGCGAGAGCATGTACACCCGGACGTCGCCCAGCGCGTGGAGGGCGCGCGACATGGAGACGCCGCCGTCGCTGATCCCGGTGCCGACGATGGCCACGATGCCGCGGCTCCGCTCGATGGCCACGTCGCCCAGGGCACGCAGGTCCACGATGAGCGCGTCGAGATGCGTCGCGTCGTCCACGGTGAGCGAGACCGACACCTCCGAGGTCGCGACGACGTCCACCGACGTCCTGTGCCGCTCGAACACCTCGAACAGTGTGCGCAGGAACCCCTCGGTGAGCAACATGCGGGGCGAGCGGACCTTGACCAGGCTGACGTCGCTCTTGCCGGCGATGGCGGTGACCGGACGGCGCGGGGCGTCGAAGGTGATCATGGTCCCGGGCGACGACGGCTTGCGCGAGTTGAGCACGTACACCGGAATGCCGAGCCGCACGGCGGGGGCGATCGTGCTGGGGTGCAGCACCTTGGCGCCGAACGAGGCCAGCTCCGACGCCTCGTCGAACCCCACGCGTTCGATGAGCCGCGCGTTCTTCACGACGCGCGGATCGGCGGTGAGCATCCCGTCCACGTCGGTCCAGATCTCGATCGCCTCGGTGTGCAGGGCGGCGCCGAACAGCGCGGCGCTGTAGTCCCCACCCCCCCGGCCCAGCGTGGTCGTGATGCCGCGCGCCTTCGCCGTGCCGATGAAGCCGCCGAGCACCGGGATCTCGCCGTTGCGCACGATCGGCCCGAGGATGCGGTGCGCGGCCTCGGCGATCGCGTCGAGGTCGGGCTCGGCCTTCATGAACGTGTCGTCGGTGATCATGACCTGGCGCGCGTCGACGTGCACGGCGGGAAGCCCGGCCACGCGGAACGCCGCCGCGGCCAGCAGCGAGGAGAGCTGCTCGCCGATGGCGGCGATGGCGTCCTGACTGCGCGGCGTGAGGTCGCCCAGCACCGAGAGCGCGCCGGCCAGGCTGGCCAGCTCGTCGAACATCGCGCTCATCTCGCCGATCACGTCGTTGGCCTCGCGCCCCGTGCCGAGCAGCGCCTCAGCCTCGGCCAGGTGCCGCTCGCGCAGCGCCTCGACGCTGCGCAGGGCGATGATGAGCTGGCCGCGCGCCGACTGCTCGGCGATCTCGAGCAGGAGGTTGGTCGCGCCGCCCAGCGCGGAGACGACCACGATGGGCCCGCGCTCACGCCGCGACTCCACGATCGCGGCGGCGCGCCGGATGGCGGCCGCGTCGGTGACGGAGGTGCCGCCGAACTTGAGGACGATCACGGCCGGTCGAGCAGGCCGCGCACGGCCATCAGCTCGGCGTTCAGCACCGACGCACCGGCCGCCCCACGGATGATGTTGTGCGCCATCGCCACGAGCCGGACGTGAAAGATCGGATCGGGGCGCACGCGCCCGACGACGACCGCCATTCCCTTCCCTTCCATCGCGTCGCGGCGCGGCTGCGGGCGGTCGGGTTCGTCGCGCACGACGAGCGGCCGCTCGGGCGCCGTGGGCAGCCCGCGCGCCTCCTCGGCGCCGCGCCAGGCGCGCAGCTCGGCCAGGACGGCGTCGGCGCCGGCGCTCTGCTCGAATTCCACCGACAGGCACACCGTGTGCCCGTGCTCCACCGGGACGCGGTTCGCGTGCGCGCTCACGGCGAAGGGCGCCGGGCGGATGGCGCCGCGGCTCACGTGGCCGAGCATCTTGTTGACTTCGATCTCGATCTTCGGCTCCTCGTCCCGGATGTACGGGACGACGTTGCCGAGGATGTCGAGGCTGGGCACGCCCGGATAGCCGGCGCCGGAGACGGCCTGCATGGTGGCCATGAAGAACCGCCGCACGCCGAACTTCGCATGGAGCGGCGCCAGCACCATGGCCGCCGGGATGGAGGCGCAGTTGGCGTTGGTGACGATCGCTCCCGTCCACTGCCGCCGCTCGCGCTGCGCATCGAGCACCTCGAGGTGGTGCGGATTCACCTCGGGGATGAGCAGCGGGACGTCGGGATCCATCCGGTAGCTCTTGGCGTTGCTGAGCACGATGCGGCCGGCGCGCGCGAAGGCGGGCTCGACCTCACCGGCCGCCGCGGCGTCGAGCGCCGAGAAGACCAGCTCCGCGTCCACGGCCGCCGGATCGCAGGCATGCACCGGCATCGCGGCCACCCGCTCGGGGATCGTGTCGTCGCCGATCCACCGTACGGCTTCGGCGTACGGCTTGCCGGCCGAGCGCTCGGAAGCGGCGAGGGCCGCGATCTCGAACCAGGGGTGGCCGGCCAGCAGGCGCACGAACGCCTGTCCCACGGCGCCGGTGGCGCCGAGGATGCCGACACGATACTTGCGGGCGGGAGCGGGGCTCATCGGGTCCGGGTCAGGTTTTCAGCAGGGCGCGCGTCATCCGCACATAAGCGTCCACGGCGTTGCGCAGTTCCCCGACTTCGACGTACTCGTCGGGCGTGTGCGCGACGGTGATCGATCCGGGGCCGTAGAGGAGCGGCGTGCCCCACCGGTCGAGCAGGGGAATGTCCGACGTGTACGCGACCGGCGCCGTCTCGAAGCCGGGGAGCGTGTGGAAGCGCTGCGGCGGAATGTGCGAGCCCCAGTCGAGATCGGCCCGCCCCTCGGCCCAGCGGGCCACCTGCTCACGGATCGGCTCGACGTCGGTGACGAGGCGGAACATCACCTCGGCCTCGCACAGCGCGGGGACGATGTTGGCCGCCGTGCCTCCGTTGATCGTGCCGATGTTGAGCGTCGTGTCGCCGAGCACCGAATCGGAGGGGAGGTCGAGCGCGTGGATCGTGGGGAGGAGGCGGAGCATGGGCTCGATGGCCGATTCCCCGAGGTGCGCGTACGCCGAGTGCGCGGCGCGGCCGCGGGTCCGGATGATGACCCGCTGAGATCCCTTGGCGCCACTGGCCAGTTTGCTCTCGGTGGGCTCGCCGTTGATGAGCCACTTGCTGGTGGCCGGCAGGTGGTTGGCGGCGCGGGCGCCGTCGGAATTCTTCTCCTCGCCGACCACGAACAGGAGGTCCACGCGCTCCTCGCCCTCGGCGGCGAGCTGCTCGGCGGCAACCATCATCGCCGCGGCGATGCCCTTGGCGTCGCACGAGCCGCGCCCGTAGAGGCGGTCGCCCTCGAGGCGCGGCGAGACGTAGGGCGGCACCGTGTCGAGGTGCGTGGACAGCGTGACCCCCTGCCCGGCGCGCGTCGCCCAGACGTTGGCCCGTCCGGGGGCGACCTCCTGGAGCTCGACGTTCCAGCCCCCGGCCACGAGCCAGCGGGACACGAAATCAACGGCGCCCGATTCGGCGCCGCTGGTGGACTGGATGGCGAGCAACTCGGCGGTGAGAGCAACGACGTCGGTCATGGGCCAAAAGTTATCAGCTTCGACGCGTGACGGGAGATGCGGACGCGTCCCAAAACGACGACGGGCGCCCCGTGCCGCCGGAACGCCCGTCGTCACCGCGCACCGCGGGCCGGCTACCGCTGGTTCATCCAGACGTCCTTGAGCACCTCGATCGGCGCGTCGTAGTCCGTCCCGTTCACCTGCAGCGAGACGCGGTAGGTGCCCGGGGGCACCGAGAGCGGCGCGGCGAGCGGTCCACCGCCCGCGCCCCGGCCCCCGTTGCGCCGCGGGGGCTCCAGGTTCCACTGGACGCGGTCGATCCCGGCGGCCGTCGGCCCCTTGAGCACGCCGACCACCTTGCCCATCGCATCGGTGATCGTGAGGGTGGCGCTGGTGACCGGCGCCTTGAGGTAGTAGCTGATCGCGGTGCCGCGTGGCGGGTTTTCCCCCACGAAGATCTGCTGGCCGCCCAGGTGCTGGCCGGCCTGCAGGTCGTTGCGGTACGCGACCGCCGGCCGCACGTCGAACAGGTGTACGCTCTGGGCCGCGACCTCGGGGGTGAACTGCTCGAGCGCCGTGATGTCGTCGGCGATCCAGACGCCGCGCCCGTGCGTGGCCACGATCAGGTCGCCGTCGCGCGGGTGGATCAGGATGTCGTCGGTGCGCACCGTGGGGTAGCCGTTCATGAACCGGTTCCACGACGTGCCGCCGTCCAGCGACACGAACAGCCCGAACTCCGTGCCCACGAAGAGCAGGTTCCGGTTCTTCGGGTCCTGCCGCACGACCTGCACGTTGCCGTACGCCGGGAGGTTGGCGCTGATGCTCGTGAAGGTGCGCCCGTAGTCGTGGGTGACGAACACGTACGGGTGCATGTCGCCGCTCCGGTGCCCGTCCACCGACACGTAGGCCGTGGCGGCGTCGAAGTGCCCGGCGTCGATGCGCGAGATCCAGTAGCGGTTGCCCGCCGGCAGCCCGGGAAGGTTGGGTGCGACTTCGGTGAAGGTCTGCCCGCCGTCCTGACTCACCTGCAGGTTGCCGTCGTCGGTGCCGGCCCAGACGACGCCGGGCAGCACGGGCGACTCGGAGATCGCGGTGATCGTGCTGTACGCCGCGACGCCATCGTTCTTCGAGAGCTCGGTGCGGTCACCGGCGACGCCCATCATCGTCACGGCGCAGCGATCCACCTGCTTGGTGAGGTCTGGGCTCGCGATCCAGGTGTGGCCGCGGTCATACGACCGGAACAGCCGGTTGCCGCCCATCCACACGATGTTCGGGTCCTGCGGCGAGAGCATGATCGGCGTGTTCCAGTTGAAGCGGTACCGGTCGCCCGGCACCGCGTTCAGGACGTTGATCCGGGCGCGCGCGTTGGCCCTCGGCCCCGGCGGGGCGATACCCCCGGCCCGGCCGTCGTCGCAGGCCTCGCCGGCCGGCGTCTTGGCCGGACCCGGGTCGGGCCGGATGCTCTCCGACCGCCCGGTGGCGAGGTCGTACCGGTTGGCGAAGCCGTTCTGCGACTCGGTGTAGACGATGTGGTAGTCGTCGGGGTCCACGGCGTTCTGAAAGCCGTCGCCGCCGCCGACCTGGAACCAGTCGGAATTGAGAATGCCGTTCCGGTTGCGGGTGGCGCTGGGGCCGCCCCAGCTCCCGTTGTCCTGCAGGCCGACGTAGACGTCGTAGGGGTGGCGCATGTCGGCCGTAACCCAGTAGGCGAGCGCGGTCGCCATGGTGTTCACGAACTGCCAGTTGTCGCCCTGGTCCCAGCTCACGTCGAGGCCGCCGTCGTTGCCGATCATCAGGTGCCGCGGGTTCCGGGGATCCACCCAGATCGCGTGCTGGTCAACGTGGGCGGGCCAGTGGATGCCGCCCGCCGCGTCGAGCGTGGCGAAGGTCCTGCCGCCTTCGAGCGACTTGGCGACGGGAAGCCCGGCCACGTAGATCGTGTTGGGGTTGGTCGCATCCACCCGGAGCTGGCTGAAGTACATGGGCCGGGCATCGCAGTTGCTCACCAGCCGCCAGGCGCCGCCGCGATCGTCGGAGCGGTAGATGCCGCTCTTGGCGGGATCGAGCTTGGGCGGCGTCTCGTCCGCCGGCGCGGCGGCCCCCGCTCCGCGCCCCGTGCGCTCGAACCCGTGGTCCGGCCCCGCGTTGTTGCACCAGTTGTAGGGGCTCCGCTCGTTGGGCGCGCCCTCGGTGGGCTCACCCGCATGCAGGGGCGTGTCCGATTCGCCGACTTCGATCTGCGCGTACACCACGTTCGGGTTGGAACGCGAGACGCCGAGCGCGATGCGCCCCATCGTCTCCGAGGGCAGCCCGTGGCCGGTGATCCGGGTCCACGTGGCGCCGGCGTTCGTGCTCTTCCAGAGTCCGCTGCCCGGGCCGCCGCCGTTGAAACAGCAGCCGCTGCGCTCGCGCTCGTAGCTCGCGGCGTAGATCACGTTGGGGTTCGACGGGTCGAGCGCGATGTCGGTGAAGCCGGTGTGCTCGTCCACGTACTTGACGCGCTTCCAGGTGGCGCCAGCGTCGGTGGTCTTGTAGACGCCGCCGTCGATGCTGGGGCCGAACAGGTGCCCGGGCGACGCCACGTACACCACGTTCGTGTTCCGCGGGTCGATGACGATGCGGGCGATGGTCTGGGTGTTGGTGAGCCCGAGGTGGCGGAAGGTCTTGCCCCCGTCGGTGGTCTTGTAGATCCCGTCGCCGAACGACGACGTCTGCCGGTTGTTCGCCTCGCCGGTGCCGACGTACACGACGTCGGGGTTCTTCGGGTCGATCGCGACGGCGCCGATGGAAGCCGTCGAGTACGTCTGGAACACCGGCTCGTAGGTCGTGCCGTGGTTCACCGATCGGAACACGCCGCCCACGGCGTAGCCGAGGTAGATGACGTCGGGGTCGCTGGCCGAGACGGCGATGTCGTCGAGGCGGCCGCCCATGCTGGCCGGTCCGATCGAGCGGAACGCGAACGGCCGGAGAATCGAGTCCGACGTCTGGTTGATGAGCGGCGCGGAGGCGGGCGCCTGGGCGGCGGCGGTTCCGGCGAGGAGGGCGAGCGCGAGGACGGCGAGCGCGCGCGACGAGAGCGGGCGGGTGGCGGGTGACATGGCGACGGGCGTGGCGGGTGATGGCGCGGAGCGCACGATGGTGGGAGCCGCCCGGGGGCGTCGGGCCGCGCTCCAACTTCCCGATCCCGGCCGCCAAGTCAAGGGCGCCGGGGCGATTCCGTTTCGCCTGCTCCGCCGCTACCAGCCGGCGGCGACGCCGAACAGCATCTGCCCGTCGTTGTACGATCGCGCGCCGCGCTCGATCGCCCCGCTGTCGTAGTTGTCGGTGATGGCGAGCGACAGCGAGACGGTGCCGTTCATGCGGTAGCGGAACTCGGTATCCGACGCGATCAGGAATTGCGAGACGTCGCTCGCGCTGGGCTGCCACGACGTGGAGTGCGAAAAGTCGAGCTTGTCGTCGAACGCGTGGTGGAACTTGGCCAGCCAGGAGAACCGGGCGAGCCGCTGGTTGGGGAACTGGACCGTGCTGTCCATCGGATAGGTCTGCTCGGCGGACAGCGACAGGCTCAGAGCGGCGTCGGTGTACTTGCCCTGCCGGATGTTCCAGCGCGCGCCGGCGCCCAGGCTGTAGCGCGAGGCGATGCGCTTCTCGAGGTTGGTCTCGAAGGCGCTGGTGAGGAAGCTCGACACGCGCGACAGCGGCTTGAAGTTGGCCGT
>JBJKPA010000453.1:0-9855 GCA_046706905.1 Gemmatimonadaceae bacterium | reverse complement strand
CCGGCGTCGGCGCCGCACGAGGCCCGGGAGCGGGACTACTTCTACTTCCTGGGATTCTGGGCGTGGGGGCTGTGGGCGGGGTACGGCGCGGTGGCGCTGGCCCGCCGGCTCGGCTTCCCGTCGGCCGCGGGCATCGCACTCGCCGCGCTGCCGGTGGTGCTCAACTGGCCCGCCGTGACCCGCCGGACCGGCCCGGAGGACCTGCTCGCCCGCCGGTGGGGCACCGAGCTGCTGCGGGCCACTCCGCCCCACGGCGTGCTGCTCGCGGCGGGGGACAACGACACCTATCCGCTCTGGTACGCGCAGGAAGTGCTCGGGGTGCGGCGCGATGTGCGCGTGGTGACGCTGCCGCTCACCCCCGCCGGCTGGTACCGCGCCGAGCTGCACCGGCGGGGCGACCTGGTCGCGGCGTCGGAGGTCGAGCCATGGCTGGGAAGCGACGCGTCGGAGGCGGCGCTGGTGGTGCAGCACGCGCGCGCGCAGGGGCGGCCCGTGGCGGTCTCGGTGTACGTGGAAGGCGACACGCGGCGCACGCTGGGACGCGCGTGGACGGCGAACGGGCTCGTGTTCGTGCTCGACTCGGCGGGCGCGCCCGGTGCGGGGGGCGAGCGGATCCGCGTGGACACCGCGGCGGCCGCCATGCTGGACGCCGACGCGGCCGGCGTGCTCGGTCGAACGCGCCCGTCGGTGGATCCCGCGGACGCCTATTTTCAGACGCTGCTGGGCTGCCCGCGCTATCTGCTGACGCGGGCGCGCGGACGGGCGTCGGCGTCCCTTGATTCGCTGTGTAACCTTCGGTAAATTCGCATGTTATGCCATTTTCGGACCTGCCGGAACGAGTGGCCGAAGTGCGTGGCCGGATCGCCGCCGCGGCGGCCCGGGGCGGGCACGGCCAGTCGGTGACGCTCGTCGCGGTCACCAAGACGCACGGGCCGGACGCGGTGGAGGCGGCGCTGGCGGCCGGCGTGCCCGACGTCGGCGAGAATCGGGTTCAGGAAGCGTTGCAGAAGATGGAGCAGGTGACGGTCGAGGCGCGGTGGCATCTGATCGGCCACCTGCAGCGGAACAAGGTGAAGGCACTCCCGCGGTTCGTGCTCACGCACTCGATGGACCGTTCGTCGCTGGCCGACGACATCGACGCGTTGGGCCGCTCGCTGGGGCGCCCGATGGACGTGCTGATGCAGGTGAACGTCGTGGGAGAGGAATCCAAGGGCGGGTATCCGCCGCGGTCGTGGGACGCGGAGGCGGAGCGGTTGCACGGCCTGGCCGGTCTGCGCGTGCGCGGCGTGATGGCGATGGCGCCGTTGGAGGCCGACGAGACGACGCTGCGCGCGGTGTTCGCCGGCGCGCGGCGGGCGCGCGAGGTGCTGCGCGCGGCGGGACACGAGGCGACGGAGCTGTCCATGGGGATGTCGAACGACTTCGAGGTCGCGGTGGAAGAAGGTGCCACCTGCGTCCGGCTGGGCACGGTCCTCTTCGGAGCGAGAGCGCATGCTTGATGAAACGTTTCATCTCACGCCACTCGACGTACGGCGCTATGAGTTCGGGCGCGCGCTGCGGGGGTACGATCCCGAGCGGGTGGACCAGTTCCGCGAGCAGGTCGCCGAGGAGCTGGAGCGGCTTACCCGGTTGAACCAGGAGCTGGAAGCCAAGGCGAAGGGGTTCCACGAGCAGCTGCGGGCGTTCCGCGAGCGCGACAAGGCGCTGAACGACGCGCTGGTCTCGGCGCAGCAGCTGCGCTCGGAAATCGCCGAGCAGGCCGAGCGCGAGGGACAGCTCATGATCCGCGAGGCGCGCGCCGAGGGCGACCGGCTGCTCGATCAGGCGCGCGCGGACCTGCGCGAACTCGAGAACCAGATGACGCAGCTCGAGCGGTCGCGCCGCGCGTTCGTGGTACAGTTCCGGACGATGGTCGAGCGGCAGCTGGCGGAACTCGGCGCGGCCGAGCGCCACGAGCCGTCGGACGCCATGGGCGCGCCGGCCGAGCACGACTGACCCGAGACGCGCATGACGCCAGCAGCCGCTTCCTCTGACCACCCGTCGCTCGCGGCGCAGATCGCCGCGGCGGCCGACGTGATCCGCGCCCGGTTCCCGCGGCGTCCCGACGCGGCGGTGATCCTGGGCACGGGGCTGGGCCGGATGGCCGAGGAGATCGAAGTCGAGGCGGCGATCCCGTACGACGAGATTCCCGGGTTTCCCGTGCCCACGGTGGAGGCGCACCGCGGGCGGCTGCTGTGCGGCACGCTGGCGGGCAAGTCGGTGCTCGCCATGCAGGGGCGGTTCCATCGCTACGAGGGGTACACACTGCAGCAGGTGACGCTCCCGGTGCGCGTGCTGCGCGCGGTGGGGGCGCCGGTGCTGATCGTGTCCAACGCCTGCGGCGGGATGAACCCGGCATGGAAGGCCGGCGACCTGATGCTGATCCGCGACCACATCAACCTGATCGGCGACAACCCGCTGATCGGGCCGAACGACGAGGCGCTGGGGCCGCGCTTCCCGGACATGTCGGCGCCGTACGACGACGCGTTGGCGGCGCTGGCGCGCCAGACGGCGGCGGCCGAGGGGCTGACGCTGCGCGAGGGCGTGTACGTCGGGGTGGCGGGCCCCAACCTCGAAACGCGCGCCGAGTACCGCATGCTGCGCGGGATGGGCGCCGACGTGGTGGGGATGTCCACGGTGCCGGAGGTGATCGTGGCGGTGCACGGCGGGATGCGCGTGCTCGGGCTCTCGATCATCACCGACGAGTGCATTCCGGAAACCCTGAAGCCGACGAGCCTGGCGGCGGTGATCGCCGTGGCCACCGAGGCCGAGCCGAAGCTGGGCCGGTTGGTGCACGGCGTGCTGGAGCGGATGTGACGACGGTGCCGGAGACGACGCGGTTCGCGATGCTGGCCGCCGACCGGGCGGCCGACGACCTCGAGCGCGAGGTGCTGGCGCGGTGGACGGCCGAGGATCTGTTCGCGCGCACGCTGGCCGCGGCCGAGGGGCGGCCGTCGTTCGTGTTCTTCGAAGGTCCGCCGACGGCCAACGGCAAGCCGGGCATCCACCACGTGTTCTCGCGCACGATCAAGGACCTGTTCTGCCGCCACCGGGCCATGAAGGGATTCCGGGTGGAGCGGAAGGCGGGGTGGGACACGCACGGGCTGCCGGTCGAGATCGAGGTCGAGAAGAAGCTCGGCATCAGCGGCAAGCAGGAGATCGAGGCCCTGGGCGTGGCGGAGTTCAACCGGCTGTCACGCGAGAGCGTGTTCACCTACCGCGCCGACTGGGAGAAGCTGAGCGAACGCATCGCCTACTGGCTGGACTACGCCCATCCGTACGTCACCTTCCACCACGAGTACGTGGAGAGCGTGTGGTGGGCGCTCAAGACGCTGCACGGCAACGGCTACCTGTACCGCGGGCACAAGATCCTGCCGTACTGCCCGCGCTGCGGCACGGCGCTGTCGAGCCACGAGGTGGCGCAGGGCTACGAGGACGTGGACGACCCCAGCGTGTACGTGGCGCTGCCGGTGGTGGGCGCCGACGGCGAGCCGACCGGCCGCCGGATCCTCGTCTGGACGACCACGCCGTGGACGCTCGTGTCGAACACGGCGCTCGCCGTGCACCCCGACCTGGGCTACGTGGAGCTGGTGCGCAAGGAAGGCGAAGATAAGCGAACGCTCATCCTGGCCGAGTCGCGCGTGAAGGCGGTGCTGGGCGACGACTTCGCCACGCGGTGGGAGCTGGTGCGGCTGCTGCGCGGCGCCGAGCTGGTCGGGTTCCGCTACCGCCGCCCGCTCGACTGGCTCCCCTATCCGCCGGGCGCGCACGAGATCGTCGTGGGCGAGGACTTCGTGTCGGCCGACGACGGGACCGGCGTGGTGCACATGTCGCCGGCGTTCGGCGCCGACGACTACGCCGCCGGGCAGCGCCACGGGCTGGCCTTCCTCCAGCCGGTCAACGCGCGGGGCGAGTTCCCGGCCGACCTGCCGGTGGCCGGCGGGAAGTTCGTGAAGGACGCCGACCCGCTGCTGGTCGAGGAGCTGAAGCGGCGCGGCGTGCTGTGGAAGGCGGGGAAGATCACCCACGCCTATCCGCACTGCTGGCGCTGCGGCACGCCGCTGCTCTACTACGCGCGCACGTCGTGGTTCGTGAAGACCACGGCCTACCGCGACCAGATGCTGGCCCGCAACGCGCGCGTGGACTGGCACCCGGCCGAGGTCGGCGAGGGGCGGTTCGGCGAGTGGCTCAAGAACAACATCGACTGGGCGATCTCGCGCGACCGCTACTGGGGCACGCCGCTCCCGGTGTGGACGTGCGATGCCGACGACACGCACGTGGACGTGATCGGGAGCTTCGCCGACCTCGCGGCGCGCGCCGGCACGGCGCTCCCGGCCGACTTCGATCCGCACAAGCCGCACGTGGACGGCTACGCGTGGCCGTGCACGGCGCCCGGCTGCCGCGGCACCATGCACCGCGTCCCCGAGGTGATCGACACCTGGTTCGACTCCGGATCGATGTCGTTCGCGCAGTGGGGCTTCCCGCACGTCGCGGGCAGCCGCGAACGGCTCGAGGGGCAGTACCCCGCGGACTTCATCGCCGAGGGGGTGGACCAGACACGCGGGTGGTTCTACTCGCTGCTCGCCATCGCCACGGGACTGGGCGACGCGCTGCCGCACAACGCCGACGTCGCCACGCGCACGCCGGGCGCCAAGCCGGCGCCGTACGGGCACGTCGTGGTGAACGACCTCGTGCTGGACGCCGACGGCCAGAAAATGTCGAAGAGCCGCGGCAACGTGGTGGATCCGTGGTCCGTGATCGCGACCTACGGCGCCGACGCGGTGCGGCTGTTCCTGGTGGCGTCGTCCGACGTCTCGGTGCCGCGCAAGTTCGACGAGCGTGCGATCCGCGAGCAGGCGGTGCGCCTGCTGCTCACGCTGCGCAACGTGTACAGCGGGATGTTCGCGCAGTACGCCAACTTCGGTTGGGAGCCCTCGGCGGCCGATCCCGCGGTGGCCGACCGGCCGCCGATGGACCGGTGGATGCTGTCGCGGCTGGCCGCCGTGGAGGCCGAGGTGGACGCGGCGCTCGAGCGGTACGACGCGACGGCGGCGGCGCGGCTGCTCATCCGGTTCGTGGACGACGACGTCGCCAACTGGTACGTGCGGCTGAGCCGCGCGCGGTTCTACGAGGTGGACGCCGCGGACAACCGGGCGGCGTTCGCCACGCTGCACGAGGTGCTCGTCACCACCTGCCGGCTGCTCGCCCCGATCGCGCCCTTCCTGAGCGACTGGATGCACCGCGAGCTGACCGGCGACTCGGTGCACCTGGCGCCGTACGTGCGCGCCGAGGGGGCGCCGCGCGACCTCGACCTCGAGCGGGCGATGGCGGCGGTGCGGATGCTGGCCAAGCTGGGGCGCGCGGCGCGCGAGGAGGCGGGCGTGAAGGTGCGCCAGCCGCTCACGCGGATGGTGTGCGTGGCGCCCGACGTGCCCGAACGCGACTTGGCGCCGCTGGTCGATCTGCTGGCCAACGAACTGAACGTCAAACGAGTAGAATTCGCGTCCACCGGCGACGCGCTGGTGACGCTGGAAGCGAAGCCGAACTTCCGGTCGCTCGGCAAGAAGTTCGGCAAACAGACGCCGTTGGCGGCGAGCGCGATCCAGGCGCTCACCTCGGCGGTCCTGTTAAAGTTCCTGCATGGGGCGCCGCTGGCGGTCGACGCGGGCGGCGAAACGCATGAACTCGACGCCGACGACGTCACGATCGTGCGACGCGCGTCGGGGGACCTTGTGGTTCAGGAGGAGGCCGGCTTCTTTGCGGCGCTCGATCCGGCGGTCACGTCGGCGCTGCGGCGCGAGGGGCTGGCCCGCGAGCTGGTGAGCCGCGTGCAGCGCCTGCGGAAGGACACGGGGCTTGCGGTGAGCGACCGGATCGTGCTGTATGTCGGCGGTGATGCCGGCGTGCGGGAGGCCGTGGAGGCCCACGGCGATTGGATCGGTGGGGAAGTGCTGGCGACGCGGATCGTCCGGAGCGACGACCCGGCGGCGCAGGAACCGGCGACGATGCAGGCCGTGGAGCTGGATGGTACCACGGCCCGGATCGCCATAACCAAGGCGGAGTAGCATGGCCACCAAGAGCCCGAAGAAGGAAAAGGGGATGTCGAAGAAGCAGCTGCAGCACTTCGAGAAGCGACTCCTCGAGGAACGCCGCCGGGTCCTGAAGGAGCTGGGACAGTACGACGAGGCGTTCGGCGCCACGCCGCAGTCGGCGGACGGCGGGCTGAGCAGCTACTCGTTCCACATGGCCGACCAGGGGACCGACGCCATGGAGCGCGAGAAGGCGTTCCTGTTCGCGAGCCAGGAGGGGCGGTTCCTGTGGCACATCGACGAGGCCCTGCGGCGGCTCTACCGCTCGCCGGAGACCTACGGGCTGTGCCATTCGTGCGGCAACGTGATCGGGTTCGAGCGGCTCGACGCGCTGCCGCACGCCCGCTACTGCATCGAGTGCAAGCAGCGTGAGGAAGATGGCAAGAAGTAACGCGGTGCTGTTCTGGCCGGTGCTGGTGACGGTCACGGCGACGGACGCGGTCACGAAGGCGCTGGCCCAGCGCTACCTGCCGCTGCCGGAGCTGCCGCACGACGTGCTCGGCAACGCCGTGCGGCTGACCCTGGTGTACAACCCCGGGGCGGCGTTCGGCATCAGCTTCGGCGGCTACTCGCGCTGGATCTTCATGGCGCTCACGATCGTCGCGTTGATGATCCTGGCGCGGCTGTACGCCGCGACGCGTCCGGGCCACGTGGCCCGCACGCTCGCCCTCGCGCTCGTCTGCGGGGGCGCCCTGGGCAACCTCATGGACCGCCTGCGCGGCGGCCTCGGCGTCGTGGACTTCATCGACGTCGGACTCCGCACGGCGCGCTGGCCGACGTTCAACGTGGCCGACATGGCGGTCACGGTGGGCGCGCTGCTCCTCGCGTTCGTGCTCTGGTCGGAGGACCGCCGGACGGCGGCCGCGGTCGCGGCCCCGATCGGCGACCGCCCGGCCGGCGAGCCCTCCTGACCCCGCCCATGCCCCGCCTCTCCGCCAACGGTCGCCTGTTCTGGATCGCGGCCGTGTCGGTGGTCGTGCTCGACCTCGTCACCAAGGCGCTGGCCGTGCGCTACCTCACGCCGTACGTCCCGCACGACGTGATCGGCTCGTACGGACGGCTCACGCTGGCGTTCAACCGCGGGGCGGCGTTCAGCATGTCGCTGGGCCATTACTCGCGGCTGATCTTCGGGACGTTCGCCGGGCTGGCCCTGATCGTGCTCTGGCGCATGTACCGCACGAGCGCGGCGGGCGACCGGCTCAAGGTGCTGGGCCTGGGGCTCGCCTGGGGCGGGGCGGCGGGCAACCTGCTCGACCGGATCCGCTCGGGGCGCGGCGTGGTGGACTTCATCGACCTCGGCGTGGGCGCGGTGCGGTTCTGGACGTTCAACGTGGCCGATTCGGGCGTGACGATCGGGGCCTGCCTGCTCGGCCTGGCGCTCTGGCTGGAGGAGCGCCGGCGGCTCTCGTCGCGTGACTGACCCGGCGTCGCGCCGCGAGCGGTTCGCCGCGCCGGCCGACGCCCCGCGGCTGGACGTGCTCGTCGCCGAACGGCTGGAGCTGTCGCGGAACCGCGCCGCCACCCTCATCGCGCAGGGGCGCGTGCTGGTGGACGGGGCGCGCGAGAAGGCCAGCTTCCGCGCCGACCCCGGCGCCACGATCGAGGTGGACGTGCCGGCGCCCGCGGCGCGCGCCGTCCTGGCCGAGGACATCCCGCTGGCGGTGGTATACGAGGATGCGGATCTCCTGATCGTGGACAAGCCGGCGGGGATGGTGGTGCACCCGGCCCCCGGGAACTGGAGCGGCACGCTGGTCAACGCACTCAAGGGGCGGGGCGGGGCGCTGTCGGCGACCGGGGGCGAGGACCGCGCCGGCATCGTGCACCGGCTGGACAAGGAGACCTCGGGGCTGCTCCTCGTGGCCAAGACCGACCGGGCGCACCGCGTGCTGGGCGCCGCGCTGTCGCGCCGCGAGATCGTGCGCCGCTACGCGGCGCTGGCCTGGGGGCACCTGGCGCAGGACGTGGTGACCGTGGACCGGCCGCTGGCCCGCGACCCGCGCGACCGGAAGCGGATGGCCGTGGTGGCCACCGGCCGGCCGGCGCGCACCGAATTCCACCGGCTGGCGCGGTTCGACGCCGCCGACCTGCTCCGGGCGCACCTGTTCACGGGGCGCACGCACCAGATCCGCGTCCACCTGGCGGCGATCGGCCACCCCGTGGTGGGGGACGACACCTACGGAGGCGGAGGAGGGCGACGGCTGGTATCCCTGCCGCCCAAGCGGCATTTTCTACATGCGGCCTGGCTGGTGTTCCGGCATCCGGTGACGGGGGAGCGGTTGGACCTCCGGAGCCCGCTGCCGGCGGACCTCCGGGACGCGCTCACCGCCGTCGCCGGCCGGGCCCTCCCGCCGGGGGCGCCCGACCCCCTGGATTCCTTTGGCTTCTACCGAGTGGATGGCTGAGACCGAAACCCACCGCACGCTCCTGTTCCGGGTCGGCTCGACCGTATATGGGTGCGACATCGGGATGGTCCGGGAGATCATCCCCTTCCAGGCGGCCACCCGGCTGCCCGGGACCCGTCCGTACGTGAACGGCCTGATCAACCTCCGGGGGACGATCATCACGGTGATGGACCTGGGGGTGCGGCTGGAGCCGGACCTGGCCCCGACGACCGACGGGTCGATCATCATCGTGGACGTCGGGGAGCGGCGGCTGGGGCTGGTCGTGGCCGAGGTGATGGACGTGGCGCCGGTGGCGGTCGAGCGCTCCCCCGACGACCGGCCGGACGACGTGGTCCGCGGGCTGGGACATCTGGACGCCACAGTCGTCATTGTACTTGATGCGGGCGCGTTGGTGAAAGAGGTGCTGCTGTGAGACGGTAGGACGGTTGGACGGTAGGACGGTAGGACGGCAATCGCCTCACAGGAACGCCGTGACCGTCCTACCGTCCTACGGTCCTACCGACTTACCGAGTCGGTCGGACAAACACATTCGGTGGAGAGACGCCGTGAGTCACACTGTGCTCGTATGCGATGATGCCATCTTCATGCGCACGATGGTGGGGGACATCCTCCAGTCGGCCGGGTTCGAGGTCGTGGGCGAGGCGGAGACGGGCCTCCAGGCCGTGGAGAAGTACAAGCAGCTCCGGCCGGACCTCGTCACGATGGACATCGTGATGCCGGACATGGGCGGCATCGACGCCGTCCGCGAGATCACCAAGTTCGATCCCCAGGCCAAGATCCTGATGTGCAGCGCGATGGGACAGCAGGCGCTGGTCGTCGAGGCGATCCAGGCCGGCGCGAAGGACTTTGTGGTCAAGCCGTTCCAGCCGAGCCGGGTGCTCGAGGCCGTCCAGCGCGTGCTGGGCTGAGGGGCGGTTGGATACCTCCCAGTACGCCGAACTCTTCCTCACCGAGAGCCGCGAACACGTCTCGGCGGTGAACCACTGGCTGCTCGAGCTGGAGCGCGGCGCCGGGGGCGACGAGCCGGTGAGCGCGATCTTCCGCGCCGTGCACACGGTGAAGGGCATGAGCGCCACGATGGGCTACACCGTGGTCGCCGAGCTGTCGCACGAGATGGAGACGCTGCTCGACCGGGTGCGCCGGCATTCGATGACGATCAGCCCCGAGTTGATGGACGTCCTCTTCCGCGCCGCCGACGTGCTGGAGCAGGCCGTCGAGGCATCGGTCGCCGGGCGCGCCGACGAGGTCCACGCCGAGACCGTGCTCGAGCGGCTGCGGGCGATGGGGCGGGCCACGCCGCGCGCCTCGGCCGCGATCGCCGCCGT
>JBJKPA010000452.1:0-6798 GCA_046706905.1 Gemmatimonadaceae bacterium | reverse complement strand
GCGCCCCACCGGACACGTCCGGCGCGGCGATCCCGACGCCGGCGCAACAGCAGCAGCATCTCGCGGCGCTGCTCAAGGCCGACGCGGGTCCGGCCACGGGGCCGACGTCGCCGCCGTCGGGCGGCTGAGCGGACCCCTTACTTCCGCGCGTACTTCCAGTTGCGCGACTTCCCCTCGGTGAGCCACTCGACCGTGGTCGCGACGCGTTTGGCGCGGGTGGGTTCGGTCTTCGCCTCGGTGACCCACTCGACGTATTCGCGCCGGTGGCTGGGCGGGAGCGCCTTCCAGGTGGCAGCGGCTTTCGCGCGCTTGCGGATGGCCGCGGCGAGATAAGGCGGCACGGGCAGCTCGGGCCGCGCCTTGCGCTGGGCGAACTGCGGTGCCTTGACGCCGGCTTCGTTGAGCTTGGCAGCCCGCTTCACGTACGCGGCCAGTTTGCGGTCGCTCGGCAGGTCCCGGACCGACGTGATGCGACCGAAGGTGCCCATGGCGTCGGCGCTGCGCGTCTGCTCGGCGGCCGGGACGACCAGGGTGCCCTTCCAGAAGTTGAGCGTGCAGTGCTGCTTGAACGCCGCCATCGCGCAGACGATGCCGTGGTGTTCGAAGTGCGGCATTCCCCACTTGACCGTCTCCTGCACGTCGGGGAGCGCCGAGTGTACGACTTTTCGTATGTGCGCGAGGACGGGCCTGGCGAAGTCGGCGGATTTCGCGATGTAGGCGTCGATGCGGGGATCGCGGGCGGGCACGACTATTCCCCGAACCGCTTCTCGGCGAACGCGAGTGCCCTGGCGCTCTCCAGGAAGTTCGCGATCTCGGCGGCCGGCAGCTCGGGGGCGTGGAGGCCGCCGGTCTCGTGTCGCTCCTTGAACCACGTCTGCGCCGGGAAGTCGGCGGGGTTCTGCGAGCGCGCGTCGACCTGCATCTGCGTGTTCACGGTGCCGGGGGAGTAGCTGCATACGCCGACATCGCGGGTCATGCGGCCGTTGAGCGGCGCCGACTGGAAGTCCGCGGCGGCGGCCATGGTCATCATGCGGAGCGCGGCCTTGGTGCCGGCGTATTCGCCGAGTCCGGGAAGCGGGCGGATCGCGGCGCCGGACGACACGTCGAGGATGCGGAGGGCGGCGGTGCGCGGGGTGTGGCGCGCCACGAAGCCCGTGAGCCACACGGGCACGACGACGTTCACGGTGTAGGTGGTGCGGAGCGACGCGGCGTCGGTGGCATCGATGGTCCGTAGCCGCCCGATGACGGCGGCGTTGTTCACGAGGCCGATGCGTTCGCGCCGGTCGTCGGAGACGAGGGGCGCGACGTCGCGCTCGAAGGTGGCGACGGTGGCGCCGAGGTCGCTCAGGTCGAGGGCGAAGTGGCGGTACTGCCCGTGGCGGATGGCGGCGTCGCGGCGGGCGACGCCGATGACGTCCCAGCCGCGGTCGAGGAGTGCGGAGGCCACGGCGCGGCCGATGCCGCTGCTGGTGCCGGTGACGATGGCGAGTTTGGTCACGATTTCGGTTGGAGAGCGATGTCGATGTGGGTGCTGTCGGTGATCGGCGGGGTAGTGAACCAGGTGACAGTATCCACCGCGGTCGTGGAATCGGCCAGTCCCGCGGCGCCGGCGGGCGGATAGACGACCACGGTGATCGCCAGCCGGCCGGGGCCCATGCCCATGGCGGCGACCTCCAGCGCGTAGCGTCCCGCGCTGTCGGTGGTCGCGACGGCTGCGCTCGAGAAGATCGTGCGCACCCGGGCGCCCACCGCGGCATTCCCAGAGGGAAGAGTCACCGCGCCGTAGATGCGCGCCGAGGCCCAGCCCCAGTTGTCGATGATCACTCCGTTCCTGGCATCGCAGGCGGCGAGCGCCGCGATCGCGAGGGGAGCGATCGCCGCGCGGAAGAGAACGCGAGTCATCATCATATTATAATGCCGGATTGGCGATCGGCGCGTTCGAGGATCGCGGCCAGCGGACTGCCCGGCCTGACGGGCCACCAGAGCAGCGTGGCCACGATCAGCACGAGCAGGATGCCCACGTCCAGGGGCGGCTGGCCGAGTGTCAGCACCTGGAATACGATCGCCGCGGCGACGGTTCCCGTGAGCGCGCGCTTCCACGCGATCTTTACGAACACGCTGGCCAGCCCGACGACGAAAATGGCGAAGGTGACGAACCAGAGCACGACCTGGACGTGGTTGGCGGTCCGGTGCCTGGTGCCCTGCTCGGCGAGCTGCTTGATGCCGATCATCATGCGCTTCTCCATCACGAAGTGCATGGGCTCGAAGACGGCGCGGTCGAAGGCGACGCCGAGCAGCGAGCGCCCGGGCGCCCCGCGGCCGCGGACGAGGAGGCGGGTGGTGGAGTCGTTCACGGGGACGAGCACGAACTGCCAGCTCCCGTCTTCGGGGCCGGAGGGCGCGGTGCCGGCGTACCAGGTGCCGAAGGCGAGGGCGCGGTCGGGGATGAGGACGCGGAGGGTGGCGTAGCCCACGCCGCCGGCCTTGGTGGGCGGGTACATCCAGAGGCGGCCGCCGAGCTTCCAGTCCTGCTTGCCGGGGCGGAGCGAGTCCACGGTGGGCATCTCGCAGCCGACGAGGTTCTCGAGGAGGTCGAAGCTGTAGAAGCCGCCGCGGTCCTGGCCGAGCTGGGCGAGCCAGGGCCATACGCGGTCGGCCGGCGCGTGGATGGTGATGCCGCGGGTTTCCTGGTTGGCGGCGTGGGGGACGATCTCGTCGCCGGGAAAGCGGATGGTCCGCTCGGCCGGCGTGGCGCCCCAGGCGAGGTACCAGGGGCGGACGACGAACGCGAAGGCGGCGCCGAGGACGATAGCGGCGGCGAGGGTGGCGGTGAGGCGCTTGAGAAGGCTGGCACCGCGGGGGGAAGCGGGCATGGCCTGAAGTTCGGCGCGGGCCGGGCCGGGTCAAGACAGGGCCCGCCGACTGGGCGTCGGAGGAGGCCTGACATTCGTCGCGCCGGGCGCCGCGCATTGCTTAGGTCCGATGCAGCTCAGACCGTCCGGAGCCCTAACGATTGGGACACGGACAACAGACGGAATGAACGGACCACTAACGGATAATACCTTGGGGGAAACAGCGCTCTTACAAACCCCTTGATGTGTCCGTCCGTTGTCCGTTCCGTTCGTGAGTTGTCCGTGTCCAGATCGCTTTACTCTCCCCGCGCCAACTGACATCCCGGGCGCATCGATGGCTCGGAGCCGACCTCCGCACCGTCGGTGGGCGTTACTGCCGGGCGGTGGTCAGCACGATCACCCGGTCGGGCGGCGCGGAATCGACGGGCGGCATGGTGAGCGTGATCGCGCTGTCGGCCTGCGCCACGCCCACGGACTCACCGGTGGCGAGCATGTGCGCGCTCACGACGCGGCGGCCGAAGCCGGGAATCGCCAGCGCCCGATCGGTCCAGCTCAGCACGTGCACGAACACCGTGTCGCCGCGATAGGTGGTCACGCCCCACACCCGCGGCGAGATCGGCCCGCCCCGCGTGTCGTAGATGGACGTGCGATAGGTCTTCATCCACTCGCCGATCGCCTCGAGGCGCTTCACCGCCTCGGGCTGGATGGTGCCGTCGGGACGCGGCCCGATGTTGAGCAGCAGGTTGGCGTCGCGCCCCGCCGCGCCGACGAGCTTGTCGATCAACTCGCGGACCGACTTCCAGTGCGTGTCGGTGATGTTGAACCCCCACGAGTCGTTCATCGTCATCGACGTCTCGAGGGGGAGGCCGCCGATGGTCGTGGTGTTGAACCCCGCGGTGTTGGCGCCGGGCAGATCCTGCTCGAACGTCTGCACGTCCTCGCCGGGCTTGGGCGCCTCGTGATGGTTGGGGATGATGAGCGCCGCGGGCTGCAGCCGGTGGATGAGCGCGTACGTCTCTGGCAGCTCCCAGTCGGCGTTCGGCTTGTCCCACATGCCGTCGAACCAGATGCCGCCGATGGAGCCGTAATTCGTGAGCAACTCGGTGAGCTGCGCGTCCATGAAGGCGAGATAGTGATTCCAGTTTCCGGTGTCGGGCCGCTGCGTGTAGTGCCCCGTCTCGCCGCGCGGCCAGTAGTCGGGATTGTGCCAGTCGAGCTGCGAGTAATAGAAGAACAGCTTGATGCCCTGCTTGTGGCACTCGTCGGCCAGCTCCTTCATCGGATCGCGGCCGAAGCGCGTCCAGTCCACGATGTTGTACGGCGTCTGCCTGGTGGCGAACATCGAGAAGCCGTCGTGGTGGCGCACGGTGATCGTGATGTACCGGACCCCGGCGGCCTTGGCGAGCGCGACCCAGTCGTGCGCGTTGAACTTGACGGGGTCGAAGGTGCTGGCGAGCCACTCGTACGTCTTCACCGGGATGTGCTGGTTCTCCATGACCCACTCGGCGCGGCCGAGCAGGCTGTACACGCCCCAGTGGATGAAGAGGCCGAAGCGGGCCTGGCGGAACCACTCGCGGGCGGCGAGCCGCACGGCCGGGACGGAGTCGGCGGTCTGCGCGGCGACCGGAGCGGGGGTGGCCGGAAGGGCGACGGCAACCGCAGACGCGAGCGCGAGGGCGGCGATGCGGGAACGGCGGTTCACGATGAGCTCCGGGCGATGGGATCAGGGGTTGGTGGCGAGCCGGCAGTCGCGGTGGACGATCGAGTCGCCGCGCTGCACGAAGGCGGTGTTGCCGCGCTCCCAGAACACGAGGTCGCCGGCGCCGTAGCGCGCGCCGTCGGCCGAGATGAGGTGTGCCATGGTGAGCGTGGTGTCGGGCAGGCGGAGCCGCGCGCTGTCTCCGACGAACTGCGCGCGCACCACGTAGCCGTCGGCGCAGCGGAAGGTGTAGGTGCGGGCGTGGCACGCCACGGCGAGCGCCGCCGCGGCGAAGGCGATCAGCCCAGAAAGCGGTCGCGCGCGCCGGCCGGCGGCACCAGGCAGTGCGGGCCGTCGTCGAAGATGGCGTGGCGATGCCGCGCCACGAAGTCGTACACCCAGTCGCGCCATGCGCGCGGTACGATACGCGCCGCACGGAACAGGCGCCATGGTCCGCCGAGGTATTCGGCCAGGGCAATCGCCGCCTCGGAGCGGACGCGGTAGGGACCGGCCGGATTTGCGCGGTCGGGGACCCAGACCACGGTGTCGGCGTGCTCCAGCTCGCGGTGGTGCTCGATGAAGGCGCGGGCCGTCTCGCCGTCGAGCGGGGCGAAGTGCAGGGCCCGGCGGCGGTCGCGGTGCAGCGCGAAGGCGACCGTACGGCTGCAGAGCGGGCAGGTGCCGTCGTAGAGGAGGAGCGGATTCGGAGCGTTGGGATTACTGATCGTGCGTTACCGTGAATGGCGTGGACGTCGACTGCGAATCGGCGATGGTACACGAGCCCGCCGGTGCGCAGCTCAACTGGAACCCGATCGCGTACGTGCCGGCGCTGGAGCCGATCGCGCGGTTCGTAGTCTCATCGAACGACACGGGCCCCGCAAGGTGGAGCGAGTCGACCCGGACCTCGCCCGGCGCGACGACGATCGGAGACACGCCGCCGACGCACGCCCAGGTCGGATCGTAGCCCGACGTCCCGCCGGCCGGCTCGAGCTGGAACACGGCGTACATCGGATGCGTGTCCGTGGGCATGCACCGTGCCAGGAGCAGCGTGTCGCCCGTAACGTTCGTGAAGCTGGTCACGACGTCGAAGCCGTACGTCGTCCAGTTGCCCCACGAGGACTCGACGACGGCCGCGTACGACGCACGGTCGGTCCGGAACGGACCGGTCAGAATGTGCTCGGTGGGCACGACCGGACTGGCACACCCGGCAAGGAGCAGCGCCGACACGGCGGCGAACGGCATGGTGAATTGGCGCATCGGATCAGTCCCAGACGCAGAAGAAGTGTGTGGAGTAGACGGGGAGGCCGGCGAGCAGCCGCCAGGCGGTGGGCCACGCCTGCCGGGCCTGGGGCGACGCGTGGTCGATCACGAACGACGCCCGGAAGTGCGCGACGGCGTTGAGGCGGGCGCCGGGGGCCTGGGCCGTGTACTCGCTGGAGTCGGCGTAGTCCGCGGGGACGCCGCCGGAGGCGAGCGCGACGACGTCGGTGTAGCCGAACGCCACCAGCCGCTCCAGCTCGGCACGAGTCGCCGGATCCTGCTCTTCGGTCAGGAGCTCGAGTCCCGCCTGCACGACGCGATCGAAGGGACGCTCGCCGCCTCCGCACATGCCGGTGAGGTTGAACCCCAGGCGGAGGATGGCGAGCCGGGCCATGCGGCCGCCCGGACTCTCGGGCGCGGCCGCCGCGGCCCGGGCCAGCAGGCCGTGGTCGTACGTGAGATCTCCATCCAGCTCGTTGTGGTTGTACACGATGCCCGACGCCGCGAACCGCGCGGCGAGCGTCGAATCGGCGAACGCCAGCTCGCCCGGCGCCAGCAGGTTGGCGACGAGCAGGTCGGCGGCGGCTTGCGGCGGGGGAGCGGCGGCCGCCCGCGCCACCCACGACGCGGCGGCCTGGAGGCGGAGCGTGTCGCCGTCCCGGCGGTCGAGCAGCGCGGAGAGGCGCCGCGCGGAGTCCGGGGCGAGGCCGGCCGGGCGTCCGGTCGCGATCACCATCGAATCCCGCGACGCGCGCTCGGCGGCGGTGTCGTCCTCGACCAGCGGGTCCTGCGCGTCGAGGTCGAGCGCCGCCGCGGGCTCATATGCGAACGCGAATGCCTTCCCCTGCGCGCGGTCCACGCTGCGGGCGCTGACGACGGTGAGCGAATCGGCCTCCCAGCGCCCGAAATCGCGCCAGCCGGCCGATCCGCCGAACGCGACGGCGAACTCGCGGCGGAACCTGGCGTCCACGCTGTCGTTGTGGGTCA
>JBJKPA010000451.1:0-5406 GCA_046706905.1 Gemmatimonadaceae bacterium | reverse complement strand
CCGCCGAGAGGCGCCGGTGGCGGTGCACGTTGCGGAACATGGCCAGCGCGTCGTAGAGCGTGACGCCGGCCACGACCTTCCAGTAGGGCACGCGCGCGCCGGCGTACACCGGCCACACGAAGCGAAGCGGGTGCACGAGGTGCGGGGCCAGCCGCAGCAGGCGGCGCCGCTCGCCGCTCGCCTCGAACACGAGCTTGAGCTGCCCGTGCTCCAGGTAGCGCAGCCCGCCGTGGATGAGCCGCGAGCTGCGGCTGGAGGTGCCGGCCGCGAAGTCGTCCTTCTCCGCCAGCAGCACGTGGAGCCCGCGCAGCGCGGCGTCGCGGGCGATCCCCGCGCCCGTGATTCCGCCGCCGATCACCAGCAGATCGTACGACGATCCGGAGGGGGGCAACCGGAGCGCGGAGGTCGGCATCGCCATCCCGGAAGCTGCCACGACACCGGCGCGTGAACAAGCGACGCCCCGATTGGCTCGCCGTCCGGCACCACCTAAGTTGAGGCATGCCGACTTTCGGAAACGGACGCCGGGTGGCGATCGTGGCGGGGGTGCGCACCCCGTTCGCGCGCGCCGGGACGGTGCTCCGCCACCTGAGCGCCATCGAGCTGGGACGGCTCGCCGTCTCGGAGCTGATCGAGCGCACCGAGCTGGACGGCTCGCTGGTCGAGTCGCTGATCTACGGCACGGTGATCCACTCGGTGGTCGCGCCGAACATCGCGCGCGAGGTGGCGCTGATGCCGGTGCTCCCCAAGTCGGTGGACGCGTACACGGTGAGCCGCGCCTGCGCCTCGGCCAACCAGGCGATCACCGACGCGGCCGACCAGATCGCGCTCGGCCACCGCGACGTGGTGATCGCCGGGGGCGCCGAGTCGCTGTCCAACGTCCCGATCCTCCACTCGCGCGGCATGTCCGACGTGCTCGTCGCCGCGTCGCGCGCCAAGTCGCTGGGCGCGCGCGTCGCCGCGTTCTCGCGGCTCCGCCCGCGCGATTTCGTGCCCATCACGCCGGCGATCGCCGAGCCCACGACGGGCGAGACGATGGGGCAGAGCGCCGAGAAGATGGCGAAGATCAACCACATCGCGCGCGAGGATCAGGACCAGTTCGCGCTGCGCTCGCATCGCATGGCCGCCGTGGGCACGCAGGACGGCCGGCTCACCGCCGAGATCGGCACGGTGTGGGTGCCGCCCCGCTACGACGTGGCCGTCACGAGCGACAACGGCATCCGCACCGAGACCAGCATCGAGCAGCTCCGCGCGCTCAAGCCGGTGTTCGACCGCCGCTATGGCTCCGTCACCGCGGGCAACGCGTCGCCGCTCACCGACGGCGCCAGCGCGGTGCTGCTGATGAGCGAGGAGCGGGCGAAGACGCTGGGCTACGAGCCGCTGGCGTACGTCCGGTCGTACGCCTACGCGGCGCTGGACCCCGGCGACCAGCTCCTCATGGGCCCGGTGCTCGCCGCGCCGGTGGCGCTGCAGCGCGCCGGGCTCGGGCTCGCCGACATGGACCTGATCGAGATGCACGAAGCGTTCGCGGCGCAGGTGCTGTGCAACCTGCAGGGGTTCGAGTCGCGCGCGTGGGCCGAGCGGGCGGGATTCAGCCAGCCGGTGGGCGAGGTGGACCGCTCGAAGCTCAACGTGATGGGCGGCTCGATCGCGATCGGGCACCCGTTCGGCGCCACCGGCGGGCGCATCCTCACCACGCTGGCCAACGAGCTGGCGCGGCGGGGCGGGCAGTTCGGACTGATGACGGTGTGCGCCGCGGGCGGCATGGGGCACGCCATGGTGATCGAGCGCGTATGACGGCCCCCACGATGCCCCCGATGATCGCCCGCGAGATGGACCGCGACGTGCTGATCCTGACGCTCGACATGCCGGGCGCGGCGGTGAATACGCTCGCCCCCGCGCTTGGCGACGCGCTGCTCGAGGCGATCGCCGACGTGGACCGCGACCCGGCGATCCGCGCCTGCGTGATCACGAGCGGCAAGCCCGACTCGTTCATCGTGGGCGCCGACATCGAGCAGTTCCTGGACTTCCGCCGCGAGCAGGACGCCGAGCGGGCGAGCCAGCTCGGGCAGGAGATCCTGAACGCGCTGGCCGCGCTGCGCGTGCCGGTGGTCGCGGCGATCCACGGCGCGTGCATGGGGGGCGGGTTGGAGCTCACGCTCGCCTGCCGCTACCGCATCGCCACCGATCACCCGAAGACGGTGCTGGCGGTGCCCGAAGTGCAGCTCGGCCTGATCCCGGGCATGGGCGGCACGCAGCGGCTGCCGCGGCTCGTGGGGCTGCAGGCGGCGCTGGACATGATCCTCACCGGCAAGAACGTGCGCGCGAAGAAGGCACTCCAGATGGGGCTGGTGGACGAGATGGTGCACCCGGCGATCCTGCGCGAGATCGCGGTGACCCGCGCCCTGGATCTGGCCAACGGCACCCGACGGCCGGCGCGCCGCGGGCGCGGCGCGGGCACCACGGGCCTGCTGCTCGACACGAACTTCGCCGGGCGCGGCGTGGTGTTCCGCAAGGCCCGGGAGAGCGTGCTCTCCAAGACGCACGGCCACTTCCCGGCGCCGCTGGCGGCGCTCGACGCCGTGCGCGCCGGGTTCGAGCACGGCATGGCGGCCGGACTGCGCGAGGAGGCGAAGCGGTTCGGCGAGCTGGCGATGACCGACGTGTCGCGCGAGCTGATCTTCCTCTTCTTCGCCACGACGGCGCTCAAGAAGGACGCCGGGGTGGACGCCCCCGCGCCCGCGGCGCGGCCGGTGCACAAGCTGGGCGTGCTGGGCGCCGGCTTCATGGGCGCCGGAATCGCCAGCGTCGCCGCGCCGCGCGGCACCCTGGTGCGCCTCAAGGACACCGACACGGCGCGCGTCGGGAAGGGCCTCGCCGCCGTGCGCGGCGTGCTCCAAGAGCGGCTCACGCGCCGGCACATCACGCGGCAGCAGTTCGCCGACCAGATGATCCTCGTGAGCGGCACCACCGCCTACACGGGATTCGGCAACGCCGATCTGGTGATCGAGGCGGTGTTCGAGGACCTCGACCTCAAGCACCGCGTGCTGCGCGAGGTCGAGCCCGCGATGGCCCCGGACGCGGTGTACGCGTCGAACACGAGCACGATCCCCATCGCGCGCATCGCCGAGGCGGCGGCGCGCCCCGAGCGCGTGCTCGGCATGCATTTCTTCTCGCCGGTGCACCGGATGCCGCTGCTCGAGGTCATCGCCGCCCCGCGCACCGACAAGCAGGCGATCGTGACCGCGGTGGAGTACGGGCGCGCGCTGGGCAAGACCGTGATCGTCGTTCGCGACGGGCCCGGGTTCTACACGACGCGCGCCCTGGCCGCCTATCTCAACGAGGCCGGGCTGCTGCTCGACGAGGGCGGGGCGATCGACGCCGTGGACCGCGCCCTGGTGGACTTCGGGTTCCCGGTAGGGCCGATCACGTTACTCGACGAGGTGGGGATCGACGTCGGGGGCAAGGTGGGGCGGGTGCTGGCCGAGGCGTTCGGCGACCGGATGAGCCCGTCGCAGGCGCTGTCGCGCGTGGTCGAGGCCGGGCGGACCGGCCGGAAGGGGGGTTCGGGTTTCTACCGGTACGAGAAGTCGGGCAAGAAGCGGGGCGTGGACCCCACGGTATACGGCGTGATCGGGCACACCGGGACCCACAATCCGATCCCCGGCGGGGAGATCGTGGAACGCTGCGTGCTGGCGATGGTAAATGAGGCAGCGCACTGTCTTCAGGAGGGCATTCTCCGCTCGCCGCGTGACGGCGACATCGGCGCCGTGTTCGGAATTGGATTTCCGCCCTTCCGCGGGGGCCCGTTCCGCTACATAGATAGAGTGGGCGCCGCGGAGCTCGTCCGCCGTCTGGAGGATTTGGAGGGCCGGTTCGCGGCCCGCTTCCGGCCGGCGGAATTGCTCATCGACATGGCGCGAACCCGACGCCGGTTCTATCCCGACGAGGGTCGGCCCGTCTGAGGCCTGCACAAAGTCGTCCCCCACGAGGTGCTGTGACTCCGTTCCCGTTGCCAAGGTCTGTGCGATATGGATGGAAGCGCTGACGCGCTGATCGTCGAGCGGGTGCTCGCCGGTGACGTGGAGGCGTTCGCAATCCTGGTCGAGCGGTACCGCGACCGGTGCGCGCGCTACGCCATGCACATGCTGGGCAACCGGGAGGACGCGGACGAGGTCCTGCAGGACGCGTTCGTGCGGGCCTACCGGTCGCTCGCCCGCTGCGAGGATCCGGAGCGGTTCGGTGCCTGGCTGTTTCGTATTCTCGTAAATCGCTGCCGGACGTCGGGAGCCCGCCGCGCGCGGCGCGCCCGCACGTTCCTGGCCGACGACACCGCTCTGCTCACCGCCTCGGAGGAGCATCCCGCCGAGCAGTGGGCGTGGCGCGAGGAGATCGAACGGGCGCTGGCCGAGCTGCGGCCCGAACAGCGCGAGGCCTTCCTCCTGAAGTACGTGGAGGGCATGGGGTACGAGGAGATGGCGGAGTTGACGGGCGTCGGCGTTTCGGCGCTCAAGATGCGGGCGATGCGCGCGTGCGACCGGCTGCGCGTGTTGCTGAAGGAGGTGCGCAGTGCCTGACGTCAATGGGTCCCGACTCGAAGAGCTGGTTGGACGGCTGCGCCGGCCGGTGCCGGTGGATCCGGCGTTCGATTCGCGGGTCATGCGCGCCATCCGCGCCGTCGCGCGGCAGCCGATGCGGATCATCCAGCCGCTCATGCCCCTTCCGCGCTGGCGCCTCTACTCGGCCTTCGCCGCCGTCGCCGCGGGCATGCTCGCCGTGGCCGTCGTGCCCAACATCCGGCATTCGCGCGGCGAGCCGGTGCAGTTCGTCCTCGTCGCCCCGGACGCCAAGACCGTGCAGGTCGTGGGCGACTTCAACGGGTGGGACGCCAATTACGCCCGCTATGCCGCGGAGAACCGCGGCGGCGGCGTCTGGTCGCTCACCACGCCCATTCCCCCAGGGCATCATCGCTACGCCTTCGTGGTAGACGACTCCCTGTGGGTTCCCGATCCCGCCGCGCCCCGAGTGGCCGACGAAGACTTCGGACTGCCCAACTCGGCTCTGGTCGTCGAAGACAACCACTGATGCGGCTCGCGTCACTCGCCGCGGCGGGAGCTCTGCTCGTGTCCGCGACGGCGGCCTCCGGCCAGCGGAGCCAGCTCACCCGTCTCAACACCGTGCTCGACTCGACGACCCGCGTCGCCGTGCTCGCCATCGTGGACTCGGCGCGCGTGGCCGGACTGCCGGCCGACGCGTTGGTGAACAAGGCGCTCGAGGGAGCGGGCAAGCACGCCGCGGGACCGCGCATCGTGGCCGCCGTGCGCTCGCTGGCCCGTGAGCTGCGCGTGGCCCGCACCGCGCTGGGCCGCGGCTCGCAGGCCGAGGAGATCACCGCCGGCGCGCACGCGC
>JBJKPA010000450.1:0-3509 GCA_046706905.1 Gemmatimonadaceae bacterium | reverse complement strand
GTCGTGATCGGCGTCCAGATGGAATCGAGGCGGATCACGTACCAGCGGTTGAGCGTCGCGATGCTGTCGGCCTGCGGCGGGGTGAGCCCCAGCGTGTCGAGCTGGCGGAGCATGGCCGACATCGGATTCATGAGCCCGCCGTTGCCGTACAGCGCGCGGAGGATCGGCGCGGTGAGCCGGATCCCCTCGTGCGTACGCCCGGCGTCGAGCTGCTGCGTGAGGAGCTGCCGCTCGCGCGACGGCCCGACGTCGACGCGCAGCATCGCGGTGAGGGTCACGGGGTTGCGGTAGGGCGTGAGCTGCGGGTTCGTGGCGCCGAACCGCTGGTTCACCTGGTACACGTAGCTCTGGGTCTGCGGATCGAAGCCGCGCACGTAGAGCAGCGACGGGTCGGGCATCGGGCTCTGCCCCCACCCGTGCGTGTGGTTCTCGCCGTGCAGCAGCAGGTCGGCGGCGCCGAGCGGATTCGTGATCTGGAAGGACAGGGTGGCGCGCTGCGGCATGTGCACCTTGATCGGGTTGAACGAGATGGACATGCTGGCGCTCGTCGTCCACGGCCCCTCGCAGCTGTTGCTGGCGGCCACCTGCCCGAGCTGCCGCTCGAGACAGCTCCGCACGCGCCCCGTCGAGTGGTCGAGCAGCGTCTGCATGGCGGCGGCGAGCGACGGGTCGGCGGTGTGCGCGGGATCGAACACGAACGCGCGGTCGTTGGAGTAGCCGTCGCCGTTGATGTCCCCGGCGACCATCGGCGTGAACGGCGTGCCCGAGCGGATGCTGCCGTACCAGTTGACCCGCACCCAGTCGAAGAAGTTGTAGCCCAGGCTGTACTGGATCTGGTGGCGCGCGTCCAGCGCCGACCGGCTCCACTGCGCGTCGAGCGGATTGCCGCCCGTGTTGCCGTTGCCGAATCCGCGCGTGCGCTCGCGCACGTCCTGGTACGTGTACGCCAGGCTCCAGCTGTAGTTCGTGTTGAACCCGGTGGGCGAGATCTGCACCATGAACTGGTCGCTCACCGACTGCATGTCGGACGTCGTCTCGAGCACATGGCTGAACAGCCCCGACTGCCGCGACTGGTTGAACGCCACGGCGCCCGTGGCCGGGACGATGCCCCCGGCGGGCACGTACACCGGCCGGTTGTCCTCGGCGGGCAGCCGGAAGGCGACGGTCGAATCGAAGTTGAGGTCCACCATCGACTGCTGGTTCAGGTTCAGCGAGTAGGTCACGCCGAACGTGGCGTTGAGCCGGTTGTCGAGCACCGGGCCGGTCCACTGCAGGTTGGAGCGCAGGCTGCGCGTCGCCACGTAGTTGGGTGCGAACAGCGAGACGTTGGGCGCCGAGTTGGCGAACACGGTCCCGGTGCTGCCGTCGGCGCACTGCGTGGGGATCGCCGCCGGGTCGGACTGGTACATGGACCAGTCCGGCGTCGGCGCGGCGGCGCCGACGCAGGTGAGCTGCTGGAGGCCCGTCGCGAGGCCGGTGGTGGCGACCGCCGAGCCGATGTCGGTCACGCGATTCACGTTCTGGAACAGCCCGATCCCGCCGCGCACGATCGCCCGCGGCCCGCGCACGGCGCCCAGGAACGCGCCGATGTCGGGCGCCACGCCGTACGCCCACGAGAAGCCGATGCGCGGGCTCACGTACAGGCGATCGGGCACGAAATCGTTGCGCACGCCGAACGTCTGCGCCACGAGCGGATTCGCCTCGGGCGCGCCGGAGTACGAATTGCCGTCCAGCCGCACGCCGTACTGGATCTGCAGGTCGTCGGTCGCCCGGTACGAGTCGCCGAGCGACAGGGCGCCGACCCACTCGTCGCCGGTCCGCGTCTGCGGCGAAAGGGTGCGCGTGAACGACGCCGGCGTGCCCGCCTGCAGGTCGGCCAGCGAGTTGAAGGTGAACGTGCCCAGCTGATTGGTGGTCTGGTTCAGCGAGTACCCGTCGCGCCGGATCTCGCTGGTCAGCTTCAGCCGGTGCTTGTTGTCCACGCTGAACCAGGAGAGCTGGTTCTGCAGGTCCACGCTGGTGTTGGCGTTGGTCGTGTTGAGGAAGGTGCTGCCGCCGAAGGTCACGTTCTGCACGCCGTCGGTGCCGTCGGGGAAGCTCGAGTTCACGAGCACGTTGCCGCTGGGGAGACTCAGATAGGGCGTGCCGTAGCGGCGCGACGCGCTCACCGAGAGGCCGGTCTCGGTCAGGATGCCGAATCCGAAATAGGCGCTGTGGTGGAGCTGGGCGCCCATGTTCCAGTTGGTGAGCGATCCGCTGTGCCCGGGCAGCTCCGCGGTGCCGGTGGAGAGCGGGTTGAATTTGAACCACGCGCCGTTCACCGTGAGGTTCAGCGCCTGCCCCGAGGTCGAGCTGGGGGGCGCCCAGTCGAAGCTGCCGAGCACGATGCCCTGGTCGGTGAGCTTCTGGCCCGGCACGCCCGACGAGGTGGCCGGCACGCCGTCCTGCCCAAGGATGCCGAGCAGCCGGTTCACCGAATCGGCCGCGATGCCGGCCGTCTCGAGGCCGAGCGGGTCGGTGTTGAGCAGCGAGTTCCACGGATTCTCTCGGCGCCCGAGCTGGTAGGCGACGTTGTAGAACGACTTGTCGAACTGGATCGGCCCCGAGAAGCCGCCGCTGAGATTGACGTTCGTGTACTGCTGCCCGAGCGCGCGCGCCGCGGGGTCGGTCCACTGGAGCGCCGGCGTGTCGAACACCACGCTCGACGTGCGGTTGATGAAGTTGGTGCCCGAACTGGTGGTGATGTTGAACTGTCCGCCGCTGAATCCGCCGCGCGACACGTCGTACGGCGCCGTCACGAGCGAGCTGGAGACCTGCGCGTCACGCGGGATGTTGGAGCCGCTGAAATCCATCCCGTTGAGCGTGTTGCTGTTCTGGCTGCCGTCGAGGCCGAGCACGGAGAAGCCCGAGGGGTCGCCGTTCGAGCCCGGGACGTAGAGCACGCCGGGAAGCGAGGCCGCCATCGAGGCGAGGTCCCCCTGCTGGTCGGCGGGGAGCGAGTTGTTGTTGATGCGCTGCTCGGTGCCGCCGATGTCGGGCTGGGTCCGGTACCGGTTGGGGCGCGTGCGCCCCGCGCGCACGTGCACCGTGTCGAGCGAGGCGATGGTGTGCGAGAGATGCGTGTCGGCGACGAGGATCTCCTGGTCGGCCGTGCGCTTCACCTCGAACCGCTTGAGCGCGAACCCGTTGGCGTTGAAGGAGACCATGTAGTCCCCGTCGCCGTTGGGAAAGATGATCGTGAACCGCCCGTCCTTGTCGGTCGTCGCGTAGCGGGTGACGTTGCCCGAGATGGACGTGGCGGACACGGCGACGTTCCGGATGGGAATGGCGTTCTCGTCCGTGACCTGCCCGCGGATGACGTCGGCGCCCTGGGCGCGCAGCGGGCGGGCGAGGGCGAGACCGGCGAGGAGCACGAACAGCGCAACGGCACAACGGCGAGCGAGCACGGAGGAATCCCCTGCGGATGGTGGCGCGCGAGGCGCCGGGGGTCTTGCGGGGTCCTACATTAT
>JBJKPA010000449.1:0-6020 GCA_046706905.1 Gemmatimonadaceae bacterium | reverse complement strand
GAGCAGGCGCGCGCTGAGCACGGGCGACTCGGCGCCGGGCGCGCGGGCCGCGGCGCCGTGCAGCTCGACCGCGGTGAGCAGCGCGCCCTCGAGCGAGGGATCGTGCTCCTCGATGTACAACGCCACCTGGTGGTCGCGCGGATTGACGCGCAGCGGGAGCAGCAGGTAGCGCACGGCGATCGCGATCACGGCGGCCAGGGCGACGATGCGCGTGACGAGCACCGGCACGTCGGCGTAGTGGAAGGCGCTCATCACGTACGACGCCGCGGCGAGGACCACGAAGCCGGCGACGAGCGTGATCGTGCCGCCGAACAGCGCGCGTTTGAGGCGCCAGCGCAGGCGCACGTCGCGCACCACACCGGCCAGCCGGCGGCGATCGGACAGCGTTGGGTGTACGCTTTCCATGGTCACGCCCTCCCCTGCTCACATGCACGCGGGCCCTTCATGACGCCGCCCGCGACAGCCGGTTCGACAGCACCGTTTCCGCGGCCATGAGCACCAGCGCGCCCAGCAGCAGATACCACCAGATGGCCTGTCGCCGTTCGAGGTCCTGCGGCGTCGTGGCGGCCGCCGCATTCGTTCCGGTATCGGTCACGTCGCGGTTCGTCACCGCGGCGATCAACTCCTGCGGATCGAGGTGCGTGAGATCCGACTCCGCCGGATCCACGTTCACCGCGATCGGACGTCCGTTGCCGATCGCCGTGTTCGCGCCGCGCAACTCATAGAAGCCGGCCTCGTTCAACTCGGCGAGATGGTCGGGACCGTTCGCGTGCAGCCGCACGCGCTTGCCGGAGGGCGATTGCAGGATCAGCGCCGGTCCGGCGCCCGTCCCCCCGTTCTTCCTATCCTCGAACATGGCGGTGAGTTCGCCGTGGCGCGAGAGGTCGAGCACGTCACCGGCGGTGTAGGCGGCCCGCGGGTCGGAATAGCGGCCGGCGTAGCGCGCCAGCTCGTGCACGAACGGCAGGAAGAGCGGCTGCAACGGCAGGTCGGTCCAGTATTCGTCCAGCGACGAACCCCAGATGAGCACCTTGCCCTCGCCGTCGGCCCGTTCGACCAGCGCCGGCGTTCCGTCGTCCATGCGCGCAAGCACGCCGCTGTCACCGGAAACGGACAGCGCGCGATAGCGATACATCCGTGTGGTCGAGAAATCGCCGCTGCGCGGGGCCGAGAAGATCTCGAAGACGGGGCTGGAGTAGTCGACCCAGGCCAGCGTGCCGGCGGTGCCGTTGGTGCGGTCCACGACCGGGCCGACGCGTGCCGGGAGGAGGGCGCGCCATTCGGGCGCCCAGGCGGCGGTCGGCAGGTCGCCGGGGACGATGAGGAGCCCCGTGCCCTGCGCGATCATCGCGCGGAGCCGCGCGCCGAGGGCGCCGTTGGGTGGGGCGACCTCGTTGAGCACGACCAGCGAGCGGCCGTCGAGGTCGGCGGGGCGGAGCGCGTCGGCGGCCTTCACATCCACGTGGAAGGGCGGGCGGTCGCCGATTGCCAGCGCGCGCGCGATATACAGACTCTGATTGCGCCGCGGCGTGGTGGGCTGGACGACGAGCACCGAGACCGCCTCGTCGGGCGCGAGGGTGAAGTTGAAGGCGTCGTCCTCGGGGAGCGCGTCGTGCGTGATGCGGACGGTGCCGCGGGTGGCGCTGGTGGGAATCGGCTGCGGCGTGAAGCGCACCTGCAGGGCGCCCGTGGCGGGAACGGTCACGCGTTTGGCCTCGATGTCGCGGCCGCCGAGCACGAGGGTGGCGTCCACGGTCTTCGGCGCGGGGCCGACGTTGGTGAGCCGCGCGGCCACGGTCACGCGATCGCGCCCGCCGGCGGTGGTGTCGCGGTCGGTCGTGACCTGTGCGACGGCGACGTCGGCGGTCTGCCTGCTCGACACGTCCACCGGCGTGACGACGGTGCCGGCGGGGAGCTGGACGTCGTCGTGGGCGCCCCAGCCGTTCTTCTGGAAGTCGCTGATCAGCACGACCTCGCGCCGCGGGAGGTTGGAGCCGGCGAGCATCTGGCCGGCGAACTTGAGCGCCGGCGCGTAGCGGGTGTTCTGGGACGTGAGCGTGGCGGCGTCGATGGCGCGGTCGAGCACCGTGTGGTCGCCCGTCGGTTGGGTGACGGCGACCGGCTCGTGGGCGAAGAGCACGACGGTGGCACGGTCGCCCGGGGCGAGGTCGCGCACGGCGGCGTGCGCGGCGGCCACGGCCCGCTTCCAGTGGTCGCCGTAGCCCATGCTGTACGACTGGTCGAGCAGGATGATCCGCTCGCGCGCCCCGGCGACCATGGGGCCGCCGACCGGTCCCTTGCGGAAGAAGGGGCGGGTGAACGCCGCGACGAGGAGGGCCAGCGCGAGGCAGCGCAGCAGGAGGAGCAGGAGATGGCGCAGCTTCTGCCGCCGCACCGACTGGTACGGGATCTTGCGGAGGAACATGAGCGACGGGAATTCGACCACCACCTTCCGCTCCCGGTGGATCATGTGCACGAGCACCGGGATGGCGAGGGCCGCGAGGCCGGCGACGAAGGCGGGGGCGAGGAATCCCATCAGCGCACGCGCGTGAAGCGCTGGCGGGCCAGCAGGTAGGCGAACAGCGCCTGGTCGAGGGGGCGCGAGGTGTCGAACTGGGCGTAGTCCATGCGGCGCTCGCGGAGGCGGCGCTCCAGCTCGCCGACGTGGGCGGCGACCAGCGCGCGGTACTGGTCGCGAAGGTACTCGGGCACGACCGGCATGCGGTCGCCGCTCTCGACGTCCACGAAGTTGGTGGCGTCGGCGAACGGGAAGCGCAGCTCGTCCGGGTCGAGCAGGTGGAAGGCGACGACGTCGTTGCCGCGGCCGCGGAGGAAGGTGATCGCGTTGACGACGTCGTCCGGCTCCTCGTAGAAGTCGGAGATGAGGATCACGATGCTCCGCCGGCGCAGCGACTCGGCGAGCTTCCGGAGCGGCGGCAGGAGCCGGGCGGCCCCGGCGGCCGCCCGGCCGGACGGCCGCGGCGCGTTCCCCGCGCGGTCGAGCGCGTGGAGCACGAGCTGCAGGTGCTTGGCGGCGCAGGGGACGTACTCGCGCACGTCGGCGTCGAGCAGGGCGAGGCCGATGCGGTCGCGTTGCAGGCTGGAGAAGTAGGCCAGCGCCGCGGCCAGATAGACGCCGTACCGCAGCTTGCTGATCGGCGACTGGCCGCTCTTGTAGTGCATGGACGCGGACACGTCGAGCAGCAGCAGCACGTTGGTGTTGGTGTCGGCCTCGAACTCCTTGACGTAGTGGCGGTCGCTGCGGGCGAAGAGCCGCCAGTCGATGCGGCGGATGTCGTCGCCGGGCATGTAGGCCCGGTGCTCGGCGAAATCGGTGCTCGCGCCGAGGTGGGGGGAGCGGTGGAGGCCGTTGATGAACCCCTCGACCACGACGCGCGCGATGAGATCGAGACCCGCTATCCGGGTGAGGACGGCGGGGTCGAGGAAGGTGGTGGTGGGGAGACTCGGTGTAGTCATAGAGTGTTGGTTGGTAGGACGGTAGGACGGCAAACTGTTTCACGCCGTTCACCGACTACGGTCCCACCGTCCTACCGTCATACCGTTCATCGCATTTCCGACCGCGGCGGCCGCACCGCATCGAGGAGCTTCTGAATGATTTCGTCGGGGGAAACCCGCTCCGACTCGGCATGGAAGTTCAACAGCACACGGTGCCTCAGCACCGGCTTCGCGAGCGCGCGCACGTCGTCGAACGTCACGTGCGAGCGGCCGTGCATGAGCGCGCGGGCCTTGCCGCCGAGAACCAGGTGCTGCGGCGCGCGCACGCTGGCGCCGTACGACACCCACTGGCGCACGAAGTCGGGCGCGTCGGGGCCCGGACGGCTGGCCCGCGTGAGGTCCACCGCGTAGCGCGCCACCGAGTCGGCCACCGGCACTCGCCGCACGAGCTGCTGGAAGGCACGGAGGTCGGGGCCGGTCACGGCGTGCCGGAACTCGTACGACTGCACCGAGGTGGTGGACTGCACCACGCTGACTTCCTGGTCGGCGTTCAGGTGCTCGATGACGATCTCGAACATGAACCGGTCGAGCTGCGCCTCGGGGAGCGGATAGGTGCCCTCGAGCTCGATCGGGTTCTGTGTGGCGAACACGAAGAAGGGTTCGTCCAGCCGGTAGGTCTCCCCCTGCACCGTCACGCGGTGCTCCTGCATCGCCTCGAGCAGCGCCGCCTGGGTCTTGGGCGGCGTTCGGTTGATCTCGTCGGCCAGGATGATGTTGGCGAAGATCGGCCCCGGCATGAACACCATGCGGCGCCGCCCGGTCTCCGGATCGTCCTGGATGATCTCCGTGCCGGTGATGTCGCTGGGCATCAGGTCCGGGGTGAACTGGATGCGCGAGAACTTGAGGTCGAGCACCTGGGCCACGGAGTTGATGAGCAGCGTCTTGGCCAGTCCGGGCACGCCCACGATCAGGCTGTTGCCCCCCGTGAACAGCGAGAGCAGCACCAGCTCGATCACGTCCTCCTGGCCCACGATGAGCTTGGCCAACTCGGCGCGGATCTGGTCGCACCCGGCCTTGAGCCGCTCGGCCAGCGCGAGGTCGTCGGCGGATTCCAGCGCGGGGGTAGTCACGGTAGTCGCCACGAAGAGGTCCCGGTTGAAGTGACCGCGCTCAGTGCGTGAGCGCGTAGATCAGGTAGTTCACGCCCAGCTCGTACGCCTCGTTCGACTCGGCGACGGGGAACCACCCCTCGTCGGAGAACTCCCAGAAGTTCGAGACGTCGGTATTGAAGTTGATCATGACCATGAGCCGCTTGTGCGGATCGTTGTCCTCGTAGATCCCGCGGAAGATCGGCCGGCCGCGGTCGTAGTACTGCGGCACGATGTCGAACGAGTTGACGTCGAAGAACGAGTGGAAGATCGGATCGCTGGGCGTGAGGTCCACGATGTTCGCGTCGGGCAGCACGCGGTGCATCTGCGTGGTGAAGGTGGACCAGCCCATGAACCCGTCCTGCCAGTTGTCGCGGAAGTCGTCGAAGATGATGAACCCGCCCTTCAGCAGATACTTCCGCAGGTTCAGCGCCTCGCTGTCGGTCATCGCCCAGAAATCCGCCTCGGTCATGTACGCCACCGGATACTTGAACAGCAGCGGGCTGCCGATGCGCACCACCACGCTGTGCGCCACGTGCGGATGGAGGAGCGTCACCGTGTTCATGATCTTCATCAGGTTGCGCTCGGAGTTCGGATACCCGTGCGCCCACGCCGGAAGCCCCATGTAGTAGTAGCCCGCCGGGCTGTTGGTCGTGAACGCCAGCCGCGCGAAGGTGAACCGCCCGTCGTACGGCGGGTTGTGCGCCGTGGTGTCGGGCGGCTGCCGGCGGCGGAAGAAACGCTGCGCCTGCCCGACGGCCGGCAGGAGACCGCTCGCCAGCGCCGCCAGCACGAGCGCGCGGCACACACGTCCGATTCGCGTCATGATGTCTTCCCTCCCCCTGCTCCACCTCCGCCCACGAGCGTGAGCAGGAGTTCCTGGGCCTTCGCGTAGTTGGGCGCCTCTTCCAGCGCCAGCAGTACGGTTGCGTGTGCGGCGGTGTCGTCGCCGGCCCGGTGCTGCGCCAGCGCCAGCCGGTAGTACGCGCCCGCCATGTCCACCGGGTGCAGGGCCACCAGCGCCTTGCGCTCCCGCACCTCGCGCGCGTGGTCGCCCATCGCGCCCGCGAGGTCCGCCAGTTGCTCGTGCACCGCTGGCGCGAACGGGTTGATGTAGATCGCGTCGTCCAGCGCCTGCTCGGCGCCCGCCGAGTCGCCGGTCTGCACGAGTACGTGCGCCAGGTCGAGCCGCACGGCGTAGGCCGACTCGTCGTAGCGGGCGATGCCGCGCAGCACGTCGGCCGCCTTCGTCCATTCGCGCCGGCCCTCGTACACGTGCGCGAGCCAGGTGTACGGGCCGTCGGGCGCGCTGAACTGCGGGAACAGCGTGCGCGCGCGCTCGATCACGCGGATCGCCGCGGCGGTGTCGCCCTGCTGCGCGAGCGCCTGCCCCACGAGGAGCTGGACGCGGAAGTC
>JBJKPA010000448.1:0-4150 GCA_046706905.1 Gemmatimonadaceae bacterium | reverse complement strand
CCCGGTAGCCGCCCTGCTGCAGGATGTGCCGCGCCACCGCGCGGCCGGGCTCGGCGTCGTCCACGAGGAGAATCGTGCCGCCCGGCGTGCAGCGGGCGGGCGTCGCCGGTTCGCGGGTGCCGTCGTTGCCGCCGGTGATCAGCGGCAGATAGATCTTGATCACGGAGCCGACATGCGGGTCGTTGTGCACCCAGAGCTGGCCGCCGAGCTGCCGCACGATGCGGCGGGCCGTGGCCAGTCCGTTCTGGACGCCCGCGCGCTTCGCCGCGAAGAACGGCTCGACGGTTCGCGACGGGGCGTCGGCGCGCAGGCCGCGCCCGGTGTCGCTCACGGCGAGCATCACGTATTCCCCGGCGGACATCGGTTGACCGTCCTGTTCCGCCGTCTCGTCCAGCTCGGCGTTCGCGGTCGAGAACGTCAGCACGCCGCCGGTCGGCATCGCGTCGCACGCGTGCAGCGCCAGGTTCAGGAGGAGCTGGCGGACCTGCCCCGCGTCGGCGAGCACGACGCCGATCGTCTTGTCGAGCTGGAGGTCGACCGTGATCGCCCGGCCGACGAGACGTTCCACCATCGGCGAGGAGCTCCGCACCACATCGTTGAGGTTCACCGGCCCGACGGCCGGCGCGCGCTCCCGCGTGAAGTCCAGGAGCTGCCGGCTGAGCGTCGAACCCTGCTCCACCGCATTGAGGATCGCCGCGACGTCCCGGCGCCCCGCGTCGGCGGCGTTCATGCCCTCGAGCATGAACTCGCCGTGCATGCCGATCACCGTGAGCACGTTGCTGAAGTCGTGCGCGACGCTGCGCGACAGCCGGAACGCCGCGTCGAGGCGCTGGATCTCCTCGACGAGCGCCTGCTGGCCCTGCACGAATTCCTCGGCCTGCGTCCGCGACGACCGCCAGCCCGGCATCGGCAACAGCGACACGCCCCCGACCGCGATGGCGAGCACCAGCAGGGCGTCCGCCGTCCGCGCGCCGCCCGGCAACCCGTAGATGCCGACCAACCCGACGAGCAGGAGCGCCACCGTCGCAACCAGGCCCCATTGCTGGTGGGGCGGCACCGGGGCCGATTCGCGCGCCGCGCGGGCGCCGCGCTCCGGCGTGGACCTATTCCGCATCATTCGCTGCCATTCCTCTGTGTGGTGTGAAGCCCGGTCGCGCATCGCGACGCGGACGGCTATCCGGCCATCTCGACGGACACGGACTCGCGCAGCGGCGCCATGCGGACTCGCAGCTTGGCGAGCGCGCGCGTGCGCACCTGGGAGATCCGGGATTCGGTCACGCCGAGAATCGCCGCGATGTCGTGCATCTTCAGTTCTTCGTGGTAGTAGAGCGCGAGCACCTGGCGCTCCTGCGCCGTCAGCGCTTCGAGCGACCGGGCCAGGACCTGGAGCTCCTGCGCGCGGGTGAGATCCTCGTCGGGATCGGGCGTGGCGGCCGCGGCCGGCTCGGCGAGATCGCCGATCAGCTCGCCGTCCTCGCTGGTGAGCGACGCCTCGATCGAGACCATCGACGCTCCCGCGGCGGCGGCCGACCATCGACGCATGGTCTTCGCGTCGAGGCCGAGATGCCCGGCGACTTCGCGCTCGGTGGGTTCGCGGCCCGTGGAGGCGCGCAGGGCCGCCCGCGCGTCGGCGATCGCCCGCTGCTTGCGGCGGACCGACCGCGGCGCGTGGTCCTGGCGCCGCATCTCGTCCAGGATCGCGCCCCGGATGCACGGAATGGCGTACGTGCTGAACGCCAGACCGCGGCCGACGTCGAAGTGATCGACGGCCGAGATGAGGCCCATCGTGCCGGCGCTCACCAGTTCGTCCACCTCGCGCCGCGGAGTCATGCGCGCGCCGACTTGCCGGACGACGTGATGGACCAGAGTGAGATGCGCGGTGAGCAGCGCATCGCGCGCGCTCGCGTCACCGCGGGCGGCAGCTTTCCACAGGGCAGTGTCTTCCATATGACGGACCCGGAGATGAAGAGGGGCGACAATCCACCGGGGCCGCTCGTGCGTCTGGCCATCGTCGGCCCCCGACGCGGTGCCCTAGCGCAAGGCGCGCTCCACCCGGCGCCGTCCGCGCCAGAGCGTCTCATGGGCCGTCAGAAAGCGGGCCAATGCGTTGCGGGACCGCGCGTTGGCGCAGCGAGGGAGCCCCCGCTCGGTGCCGCGCGCCGGCCGAGGCGGCGGTCGGCGCCCGCTGCCTAGCGGCAGAAACTTCCGGGGGGGAGCCCGGCAGAAATTGCCGGGAGGTGCTACTCGGCTTGGTCCGTCGCCTCGTCCGGGTCCGTGGCGCCGTCGGCCGCCGGCGCGTTCAACTTCGCGCGGAGCGTGCGCACGCTGATCCCCAGCAGCCGCGCGGCCTGCGTGCGGTTCTGACCGGTGCGCGTGAGCGCTTCCGCGATCAGCGTGTCCTGGGCCTCGTCCACGTTGAGGCTGGTCAGCACCACCGCGCCCTCGGGCACGAGCTGCGCCGGCCGACCGGGCAGCGCGGTGGGCCGGCGGGTGCCGGTCGCCGACGGCAGGACGTGGGCGCGCCCGTCGCCGAGCTCGAAGTTGGCCGGCTGCACGACCGGGCCCGTACACAGGATGACCGCGCGCTCGACCGCGTGCTGCAGCTCGCGGACGTTGCCCGGCCAGGGGTACTCCTGCAGCAGGCGCATCGCGTCGGGGGCGATGGACGTGACCTCCTTGCCCATCTCGTTGGCGGTGTTCATCGCGAACCGGAGGGCGAGGAGGGGGATGTCGTCGGCGCGCTCCCGCAGCGGCGGCAGGTACAGCGGGAGGACGGTCAATCTATAGTAGAGGTCCTGCCGGAAGGCGCCGCGCGAGACCTCTTCGGCGAGGTCCCGGTTCGTCGTGGCGATGATGCGGACGTTGACCTTGATCGGCGCCGTGCCGCCCACCCGCTCGAACTCCTGTTCCTGCAGCACCCGCAGCAGCTTGGCCTGCAGGTCCAGCCGCATCTCGGAGATCTCGTCCAGGAGCAGCGTGCCGCCGTTGGCCCGTTCGAAGGCGCCCTCCACGCGCTTGACCGCGCCCGTGAACGCCCCCTTCTCGTGGCCGAACAGCGCGCTCTCGACCAGGCCTTCGGGAAGCGCCGCGCAGTTGAGCTTGATGAACGGCTTGGCGTGGCGGTCGCTCTGCTCGTGCAGGGCCCGGGCGAACAGCTCCTTTCCGGTGCCGCTCTCTCCCTGGAGCAGCACCGTGGCGCGCGTCGGCGCCGCCATCGCCACCGCCTGCAGGACGCGCCGCATCGGCACGCTGTCGCCCACGATGTGCCGGGCGCCCCGGAGCCCGATCACCTCCTCGCGCAGCACGTCGTTCTCGCGGCGCAGGCGGACCACCTCCAGCGCCTGCTCCACCGCCAGCTGGAGCTGCTCGGCGCGGACGGGCTTCGTGATGTAGTCCACCGCGCCCGCCTTGATGGCCGCGACGGCGTGCTCGATGCTCCCGTAGCCGGTGATCACGATCAACGGGACGTCGAATCCCTCGTCCCGGAGGAGGGCCAGGAACTCGAGCCCCGTGAGCCCGGGCAGCCGGTAGTCCGAGAGGATCAGGTCCACCGTTTCGCGGGCCAGGAACTGCAGCGCCTCGACCACGGTGCCGGCGAGCAACGGCCGATGGTCCGCCCGCACGAGCATCTGCTCGAGCGTCGTCCGGATCATGGGGTCGTCGTCCAGAACCAGAATCGTTGCCATCGGAACCTGCCGCGGAGACGGATGCGGGGGATGCCCGGACCCGCGCGAGTGCGATCTGCCGATCGCACCCGAACTTAGCGCGCGGTCCGGGGGACCGCGAGCGCGGCGCGTTCCGGCGCGCCGCGGCGCGCCTCAAGTCACGGCCCGCCGTGACGATACCTCATGACAGAGCCGACCGGACCGCCATGAGACCCAACGACAAGACGCCATCGCCCGCCGAACAACTCCGCATGCGGTTCGTCCGGAATATCGACGGCGACCTCGTGCTCGTCGTGCCCGCCTTCCGCCCGCGCGGCAACGGAGCCCTGACGCGCGCCGAAGTGGCCGCGTTCCGGCGTCGGATGCGCGACGGGCTGTACGAACATCCGGACGTGCTGCGCGAAACGGCCCGCCGGATTCTCGCCAGCCGGGACGTCTGACATGCGCCACACGATCGACGACGCCATCGCGTTGCTGCTCCAGAT
>JBJKPA010000447.1:0-4667 GCA_046706905.1 Gemmatimonadaceae bacterium | reverse complement strand
CGTGGATCCGCAGGACGCGCTGCGCGGCGGGCGCGGCGGCGGCACGGGACGCGCCCACCATCGCGTGCTGGCGGGGCTCGTGGTGGCCGAAGTGGGGCTGTCGCTGGTGCTGCTGGTCGGGGCGTCGCTGGTGCTGCGGGGATTCGCGAGCGTGCTCCACGCCGACCCGGGGTTCGACGCCTCGCGGATCCTGGCGCTGGACGTGACCGTGGCCCCCACGGCGTACGCCAAGGACGCCGAGGTGCGGCAGTTCCTGGCGCCCGCGCTGACGGCGATACGCGCCGTGCCCGGCGTGGCCGCCGCGGGCGCCATCGACGCCATGCCATTCTCCGAATGGGGCGACAACTTCACCATCCGGTACGAAGGGCAGTCCGGCGACAACAGAACCCGGCTGCCGCTCACCGAGTACCGCGAGGCCACCCCGGGCTTCTTCGCGGCCACGGGCCAGCGGGTGCTGGCTGGCCGGCTGTTCGGCCCCGGCGACTACGCCACGCCCAACAACCCGGCGGTGGTGGTGGCCAACGAGGCGCTCGTGAAGCGCGATTTCAAGGGGCGCGACCCCATCGGCCAGCGCTTCTACATCGGCGACACCACGTTCGCGACCATCGTCGGCGTGGTGAGCGACATCCGGAACGTGGGGCCGTTCAGCCCGCCATTTCCCGAGGTGTACTATCCGTTCCAGGTGGCCGATCCCGGCACGACCACGGCGTCCATCATGGTGCGCGTGAAATCCGGCGACCCGGCGGCGGTGGAATCGGCCGTGCGGGCAGCGGTGCACGGCGTGGATCCGGGGGCCGCGATCACGCGCATGATGCCGATGCTGGACGTGATCGCGCGCAGTGTGGGGCAGCCGCGGTTCTATCTCACGCTGCTCGAGGTGTTCGCGGCCGTGGCGCTCTTGCTCTCGGTGACCGGCCTGTACGGCGTGATGAGCTATTCGGTGGCGCAGCGCACGCGCGAGATCGGGATTCGGAGCGCGCTGGGGAGCCCCACGGGCCGCATCGTGGGGCTCGTGGCGCGGCAGGGAGCGGTGCTGGTGCTGCTCGGTGTGGTGGCGGGCGCTCTGGGCGGCGCCGCCGCCACCGGACTGTTGCGCGGGCTGCTCTACGGCGTGAGCCGTGGCGACCCGCGGGCGTGGGTGCTGGCGGTGGCGTGCATGGTGGCGAGCGGAGGCGTGGCGGCGCTGGTGCCCGCGCTTCGAGCGTCGCGGGTGGATCCGCTGATCGCTATGCGCGAGGAATGACGGGCCGGGGATCCCGAAGCGGTGTCCAGTGAGCCGCACCTCGCGATTTTGTCGGCACACCTCCCAGGCTTGCTGGCCCGTGGAACGTGCAGTTCGCGCGGCACGTGTGAGAGCCGAGGTCGGAGGCACGAACGGCGCTCATCAACGCCGGTGCCCGTGGCCTCCGCCCGCGAGAGGGGTGAAGCCGCCGGCCCCCTGACCGGCACGACCAGGCCGCGCCGCCCGCCGAACATGGCGCGAAGGCCCGCCGCGCGTTCCATTATACGGCCGGTGCGCTCCGCCCGATCCTCACCGTCTCCCACCCTCGAGTCCGTACCGTGACCGATCCGCTCGCCCCTCTCAAAGCCCGTGCGCGTGCCCTGGTGGACGGTGTGGCCAACGACCCCGAAGGACGTTACCGCCTGCGCGAGACGTTCTACACGCGCTGGGGATTCGCCGACGTGTACGCCGCAAGGATGGCGACGGCCGCCGCTCGCGCGGGCCGCCAGGCCCCCGACGCCTCGCTCGACCCCTATGGATTCGGCACCTCGGAGCTGGCGTTCATGCGCTGGGAGATCGACCGCGGCGTGCTCAACCCCATGGACGGCATCGGCGCCCCGGGCAGCCCCTGGTGGCGCGCCGTCAACCTGCAATTCCTCTACCTCTCCGAACTGGCCGGGCTCATCGCCGAAGCGGGGCTCGGCAGCCTGGTCGACGACATCGCCGTTCGCTACTGGCTGGACTACTTCGCCCGCCCCTGCGGCACGACGTGGTACCGCGCCCACAACGGCTGCATCGTGCGCGCCTATCTGGCGCAGCGAGCGCTCGCCTTCGCCGAGTCCGACGACGAGCAGTTGCTCATGAACGAAGTGCTGTACCGGCTGCTGTTCGCGGAGGCGATGGAGATGGGCGACGAGGCGGGCTGGCTCGGAGAGTTCGCCGCCGACCCGGAGCTGTTCGCCGTCGACTTCATCACGCACCTGCAGACGCTCTACCCGGACCACTATCCGCTCACCGAGCAGGACGACATCGACGTTCGCCACCTCGGCACCGGCCTCGAGGCCGACTTCGGCCGATTCCTGGACGAGACGCTCATCCTGCAGCACGTCGACCAGCTCTACGCCCTGGTCGCCAAAACGGTGGATGCGCCGCAGCTCCAGCGGCTGATCAAGAACGGCGTGCCCATCTATCCCTCGGTCGCCGTGGACGCGGCGGCGGTGCTCGCCGCCGCGGTGCCGGCCCGCAAGCAGCGCGTGCTGATCCTCGGCGCGGGCATGGCCGGCCTGAGCGCGGCGTACGAGCTCACCGACTACCCCGGATGGAATGAACTGTACGACGTCACCGTCTACGCCCTGGGCTGGCGCGTGGGCGGCAAGACCGCCACGGGGCGCGGCCCCGCCCGGCGGGTCGAGGAACACGGCATCCACATCCTGCAGGGCTGGTACCACAACCTCTTTCGCACCATGAAGGCGGTGTTCGAGGAGCGGGAGCGCCTGCCCGGCATCGCGCCGCTGCCATGGAAGAACTGGTATGACGCCCTCGAGCGCAACAACTCCACCTTCCTCACCGAATACCTCGCCGCCGAAGCGCGCTGGGCCAACTTCACGATGATCTTCCCCGAAACGGCCGAGCTGCCGGGCGACGGACCGCCCCTGCCGCCGTGGGAGGTCATCAAGAAGCTGATCGCCGTGACGTTCGAGCTGCTGCTGGGCTCCCCCTACGCCAGGGACGAGGGCGCGCTCGCCCGGTGGATTCTCGACCACTTCTTCCCGCCCGACGGCCGCGCCCCCGAAGCGCCCACGGCCGGCCCGGCACAGCGCGCACTCGGCGCCGTGCACGAGGCGCTGGAGCGGATGCATCTCGCCGCGCACGCCGTGCCCCGCGAGGGAGCGGCCGACACCGGCGCGATGGAGATCGGCGCCGACGTGATGGTGCTCCTGCAGGAGCTGCTGGAGCACCTGATGAAACGCCTCGCGCAGGAGGACATGCACTTCCGGATCATCGTCGAGGCCGTCGAGTTCGCCGCCGTCGCCCTGCGCGGCCTCCTGGCCGAAGTGTGGGATCCGGTGCTCAAGCGCTTCAACTGGTCGAGGATCGACGGCGAGGACTACCGCGCCTGGCTCACCAAGTGGGGCGCCACCGATCTTCTGCTCGACTCCCCCATCGTGCGCTTCGCGTACACCGGGCTGTTCGCCAACCTGGCCGACGGCGCGGGCCGCGGAGGCCTCGTCGCGGCGGGCACGGCGCTGCGCACCATGGTGGAGGCGGGCGGCTATAAGGGATCGTTCGTGTGGCAGCTCAGCGCCGGCACCGGCGACACCATGGTCATGCCGCTCTACGACGTGCTCGTGGCCCGCGGCGTCAGGTTCGAATTCTTCCGCCAGGTGCAGCAGGTGGCGTGGGCCGCGGGCGACATCCCGTCGGTGACGGTGGGCGAGCAGGTCACCCTCGCCGGCCCGGCGTACGACCCGGTGCTCACGGTCGGCGACCTGCGAACCTGGCCGGCGGAGCCGCTGTACGCGCAGATCGATCCCACGCAGGCCAAGCTGCTGCAGGAACGCCGCGTGGACCTCGAGGACCCGTGGAGCGACTGGACGCCCGTGCGCAGCACCACGCTCACCCAGGGCCACGACTACGATCAGCTCGTGCTGGCCATTCCCGTGGCGGCGCTCGGCGACTGCTGCGGCGACCTCATCGCCAGGGACAAGCCGTGGGCGGCCATGGTGAAGGGCGTGCGCACCACGGGCACCATCGGCGTGCAGCTCTGGATCAGGAAATCCCTCGCCGATCTCGGGCTCGAAGCGGCCGACTGGGGGCTGCCGCCGCGCAACGCCGCGCCCAATGCGGTAACCTATGAAAGTATTCTCTACTCGTGGCTGGATCAGAGCTGCGTGTTGCCGTACGAGCGGTGGACGCCCGCCGAGACGCCGCAGCTCGCCGCCTATTTCACCGGCACCCTGGAAGATCCCGCCGTGGTGCCGGGCTACGGCGACCACGACTTCCCCCGCCAGCAGCTCCAGCGCGTCAAGGGAATCACCGAGCAGTGGCTGCAGGACAGGATGCGCTTCTTCTGGCCCAGGGCCGTGACGCGGGAGTTCCCGGAGGGGTTCAATCTCACGCTGCTCTGCCATCCCACCGATCCCGATGCTTCGGCCACCGAGCGCTTCGACGCGCAGTACTTCCGCGCCAACCTGAGTCCCACCATGCGCTACACGCTCTCGGTGCCCGGCAGCGCCGCCTACCGGTTGCGCGCCGACGCGTCCGGCCACCCCAACCTCTTTCTCGCCGGCGACTGGACGGACTTCGGGCTCAACGTGGGCTACATCGAGGGCGCGCTGATCTCGGGCCTGCAGGCGGCCCAGGCGCTGCGCCGACGTTGCTTTGGACAGACGGACCACCGCGTGATCTGGATGGACCCGCGGGCCGGATGATGCCCGGCTCGACG
>JBJKPA010000446.1:0-5061 GCA_046706905.1 Gemmatimonadaceae bacterium | reverse complement strand
GCAGTACACGCAGTACGAGATCGCCCAGTCGATGGCGATCGCGGCGGCCAACGAGGGCGGCGGCGGAGCCGGAATGGGTGCCGGACTCGGCGCCGGCATGGCGATGGGGAAGGCGATGGCCGACGCGGTGAGCGGCGCGGGAGCAGGGGCCGCGCCGGGCGCCGCCGCGCCGGCGCCGGCGGCCGGAACCAAGTTCTGCGTCGCGTGCGGCAAGCCGATTCCGAAGAGCGCGAAGTTCTGTCCGGAGTGTGGCGGCGCGCAGGGCTGAGCGCCGCTCCGTTGCCCTCCGCCCGATGACGGCACCCGCCACCACCTGCCCCAACTGCGGGGCGGCGATCCACTTCGCCTGGTCGCAGGCGGTGCAGACGACCTGTCCGTACTGCAAGTCGGTGCTGATCCGCGACCAGATGGACCTGAAGCGGGTAGGCACGGTGGGCGACCCGCCGCCGACGAGCTCGCCGATCCGGCTCGGGACGACGGGAGCGTTCCATGATCGCCGATTCACCGTCGTGGGGCGGGTCGTGTACGCCTACGACCGCGGCTCGTGGAACGAGTGGCACGTGCGGTTCGACGACGCCGGTGAGGCCGACACCAGCGCGTGGCTGAGCGACGCACGCGGCGAATACGCGTTCGAGGTCGCCACCAAGGAGCCGCAGACGCCGCCGTTGGACCACCTCCACGTGGGCACCAACTTCGCGTGGGACCACCGCATCTACAAGCTGATGTCGGTGACGACGGCACGCTATGCGGCCGTCGAGGGCGAACTGCCGTTCACGACCTGGGACCGGCACGAAGCGACGCTGGCCCAGCTCGACGCGAACGACGGGCACATCGCGACCCTCGATTACCGCGTCCAGCCGCCCTCGCTGCTGCTCGGCGAGTGGGCGACGTTCGACGGGCTGGCGCTGGACCGCCTCCGGGAGATCGACGGGTGGCCGCGCCCAGCGTAGCCGGGCTGGCGTGCCCCAATTGCGGCGCCGCGATCACGATCCACGCGCTGCAGCAGACCCAGACGGTGGTCTGCCCATCGTGCCACGCGGTGCTGGATTCGCGCGATCAACAGCTCCGCGTGCTGCAGCAGTATCAGGCGAAGATGCGCTTCGCGCCGGAAATTCCGCTCGGCACACGCGGCATGCTGCACGGCGACCCGTACGAGGTGAGCGGATTCCAGGTGCGGGCGGTGCAGCAGAACCAGACCGAGTACTACTGGCGCGTGTACACGCTGTGGAACCCGTACAAGGGCTACCGCCACCTCATGGAGTACGATGGGCACTGGGGGGATTTCGTGGTGAGCCGCATCGCGCCGTCGGAGCTGGTGAGTGGCCGGCAGCCGTACGTGACGTTCGACGGCACGACGTTCCAGCACTTCCGCACGACGACGGTGACCACCGAGTTCATTCTCGGCGAGTTTCCGTGGGAGATCCGGAGCGGCGACCACTTCACGATGCGCGAATTCGTGGCGCCCCCGCGGATGCTCGCCGAGGAGGTCACGCCCTCCGCCACTGTGTGGACGCTGGGTCATTACCTGGAACCCGGTATGGTCGCCCACGCGTTCCACCTCACCGACACCCCGCAGGCGCCGAAGGGTGTCTTTCCCTGCCAGCCCGATCCGTATCCGCCGCGCCGGAACCGGCGCCTGCGGTGGGCCATTATGGCGGCGATTCCGATCGTCGCCGGTCTGCTGTTGCGGCGCGTGTGGGAACGGTCCGTCGGTGCGCTCGCAACGCCGTGGCCGTACGTCGTGCTGCTCGCGCTGATCGCCGCGCCGGCGTTCATCGCCGATCGCCAGGCGACACGATTCGAGCGCGAGCGATGGGCAGTGAGCGACTACGCGCCGGACGATTCGTGAAGAAACATCTTGTGTTCCGGCGGTGAAACGGCAATTGTAGTAGACATGCAGGACGATGCAGCACACGCCATGCGCGTGTGCGCGACATCGTTCCGGGATCGTCACGCTGCCGGGAGCGTGGCGCGAAGTCGAATCGGCGGCGGGGGCCGGCTCGTACTTCGCGAGATCCGCAAGCGGCCCCGCATTCGCCACAACGCTTGCGGATCTCGACCCGAACGGTGCGGCCCCCGCCGCGACGACCTCACACCATCTCGTCGTCGTCCGCCTTACCGGATTTGGCGCCCTCGCCGGGCTTCTCGGCCACCAGCCGCTCCTGCTGCAGCGCCGCCGCGCCCATGATTCCGCCCAGGCCCATGGATTCCACCGCCGTGCTCGGCACGAGCATCAGCGCGCCCTTCTCCTTGAGGCCTTCGTACAGGATGTTCATCGCCCGCAGGTGAAGCGCCGTGGGATTCCGCTGGTAGGACTTGGACGCCTGATCGAACAGCGAGGCGATCTCCACTTCGGCCTGGCCGAGGATGATCCGGGCCGATTTCTCGCGGGCCGCCTGTGCCTCGCGCGACATCGCATCCTGCAGCGAGGTCGGGATGACCACGTCGCGCATCTCGACCGACTGCACGGTGACGCCCCAGGGGGTGGCGCGCTCGTCGATCAGCTTCTGCAGCTCGGACTCGATCTTCTCGCGGCCGCGGAGCAGGTCGGCCAGCGACGTGCGCCCGATGATGTCGCGCAGCGCGGTCTGCGCCGCCCAGCTCACCGCCTGGGCGTAGTTCTGCACCTCGAGCGCCGCCTTCTCCGGATCGTACACCATCCAGAACAGCACCGCGTCCACGTTCACGGGCACCGTGTCGAGGGTCAGCGTCTCCTCGGCGGCGAAGCTCGTCGTGACGACGCGCTGGTCGATCCAGAACGACACGGTGTCGATGAACGGCGTGATGAAGAAGAGTCCGGGGCCGCGGAGGCCGGTGTACTTACCGAGCCGCAATACGACGCCGCGTTCCCATTGTTTGGCGATCTTGGGGGACTGGGCGAGAATCGCGCCGAGCAACACCCCGAGGACGAAGCCGGCCGGCCCGTGCGTGCCGGCGGTGATGGCGATACCGACGGCGCTGAACAGCAGGAACGTGCTCGCGGCCACGATGTTCATGCGCGGCTGGTTCCCCGCGCTCACGGTGATCTGGCCGGATCTGTTGCTCGAGATCTGGAGGGGCATTTCAGGGGGTCTCCCGGGTGCGATGCTGCAGGTGGCGGATCAGTTCGCCGGGGTGGATGCCCGCGGCGGCCGCTTCGGCGAGCGCATGATCGGCGATACCGCGTAGTGTGCGCTCGCGCACGCGGGGCGGTGTGGCGATGGCCGTGGGGTCCTTCACGAACGTCCCGGTCCCGCGCTGCGTCGCGAGAATGCCGGCGCGCTCCAACTCGGTGTAGACCCGGGCGACGGTGTTGGCGTTGATGCGCAGGTCCACGGCGAGCTGCCGCACGGTGGGCAGCCGATCGCCGGCGCGGAGCACCCGCGCGGCAATGGCGGCCCGGATCGCGCGATCGAGCTGCGCGTAGAGCGGCACGGGGCTGGTGGGATCCACACGAAACATCGTATGGAAGATTGTACTATTATTTTAGTACAAATCAACTACCGGCTCGCCGCCGGGCGAACCGGCCGCGGCGAACGCCGGGCCGCCGCCCCTATGGCCGGCGGGTGACGAGTGACTCGAGGGCCTGGCGGGCACGCGCGTCTGACACCCGTCCCAGGGCATCCACGGCACGCCGGCGGGCGCTGGCGCTCTCGTCCTGCTTCGCGATGGCGATCAGCTTGTCGGTGGCCGGGCGATCGTCGGCGCGGGCGAGCGCCGAGATCAGGGCGTCCTTGAGCTGCGGATCGGTCACGTGATCGTACATCGCCACGAGATCGGCCGTCGGCACCCCGGCCTCCACGGCCCCGTCGAGCGCGCGTCGCCGAACGTCCGATGTGGTGCCCATGTTCCCCGCGAGGGCCATCAGCCACCGGACGTTCTCGGCGCCGCCGAACTGCGCGACCGCCGAGATCGCGGCACCCTGCGCGCGGTTGCCGGCGAGCTTCGGCCAGACGTCACGGATGAGGGCGATATCGGCCGCCGTCGCGTACTGCGACCCGAAACTGCGGATCGCCACGGCGAGCGCTGGGTCGGGAAGCGCCGCGGCGCGCACGACGCCGCGCAGGAAATCGCGTGAGCGGGGGTCGCCGGACGACGCGACCACGGACAGCGCCGTGCGCGCCATCCATCCGCCGACCGAATCGCCGGCGAGGCGGATCAACGGTGGAATCCCGGCCCCGTCCGGCACCCGTGTCAGCGCGCTGAGCGCCTGCTGGCGCACCAAATGGCCGTCCGATTCGTCGGTGGCGATGGCGATCAGCGTGCGCACGGCGCGATCGGCGTCAACGGCGTCGCGCCCCAGCCAGGCGATCGCCGTGCGGCGCACCTCCCGGGGGCGCGACCGATCGGCGGCGAGCGCGGTGAGCGCCGGCTGATCGTCCACGCTGTCGGCGATCATGGCGGGAAGAATGGCGTCGCGCGCCACGGCGCCCTGCGCGGTGGACGCGAGGTGCATCAGATAGTCCGCCGCCTCGCGCGCGGGCACGACCCCGAGGTCCGCCGCGCCGTCCGACACGGGCGGGCCGACGTATACGCGCAGCGCGACGAGTTCGCCGTTGGCCCGGTCGAGCACCACGCGCGCGGGTCCGTGCACGCACGGTTCGGCGCCGATGTCGCCGAACGAGCCGTAGAACTGATTCACGCCCCCGTCTCCCACGTGGACGTACGACCAACCGTCGCCGCACACGCCGGCGCGGGTCGCGTAGCTGAACTGCACACGGTCCCCGTTGGCGTGTGACACCCGACCGGCCAGCGTCTGTGCGCACGCGGTGAGGGGCGCGACCGCGGAGAGGCCGGCCAGGGCGGCCGCGAGCCGCCATGCCCGGGCGCTCATCGGCCGACCAGGTCGAGGAGGAACTTCGTGACGCGCGGGTCGTCGCGATGCTGCGACAGGGCGTCGATCGCGTACCGGCGCGCGCTGGGGTCGGTGCTGTTCTTCGCGATGTCCATCAACTTGTCCGTCGCCTCGGGTTCCTGGCGCTGGGCAAGGGCGCCGATGATCTGCTCGCGCATGTTCCGCGAATCGGCGGCGTCGTACAGCTTGATGAGGTCGCCCACCTGGAGCGCGCCGTCGCGGGCGGC
>JBJKPA010000445.1:0-3799 GCA_046706905.1 Gemmatimonadaceae bacterium | reverse complement strand
TCCTTCGTCTACGCGCACCGCGAGCCGCAGCTGGTGAAGCTGCTGCGCGACCGGCGGATCACGTGCTTCGCGATGGAGTTGGTGCCGCGTATCACGCGGGCCCAGGCGATGGACGCGCTGTCGAGCCAGGCGGCTCTGGCCGGTTACTACGCGGTGCTGTTGGCCGGCACGCAACTGCCACGCATCCTGCCGCGCATGACGACGGCAACGGGCGCGCTGCGGCCGGCGACGGTGCTCGTGATCGGGTTGGGCGTGGCGGGGCTGCAGTCCATCGCCACGGCGCGGCGCCTGGGCGCGGTGGTCGAGGGGTACGACGTGCGGCCGGAGACGCGCGAGGAAGCGGCGTCGCTGGGCGCGAAGTTCGTGGACACGGGAGTCGACGCCCGCGGCGAAGGCGGGTATGCCCGTGAGTTGACGGCGGCGGAGAAGGAGCAGGTGGCCGCCGCGCTGACCAAGCACATCCAGCAGGCGGACGTGGTGATCACGACGGCCGCGGTGCCGGGACGCCCGGCGCCGAAGCTGATCAGCCGCGCCCAGGTGGACGGGATGAAGCACGGCGCCGTGATCGTGGATCTGGCGGCCGAGGGCGGCGGCAACTGCGAGTATACGAAGCCGGGCGAGACGATCCGCGTGGGGCAGGTGACGATCGTGGCGCCGCTCAACGTGCCGTCGCTGCTCGGCGAACACGCGAGCGAACTGTACGCGAAGAACCTGCTGAACATCCTCGAGCTGTGCATCAAGGATCAGGCCCTCGCGCTCGACTGGGAGGACGAGGTCGTGGCGAAGACGGCGCTCACGCACGGCGGTGAAATCAAGAATGACGCGGCCCGCGCGGCCGTGGCATCGGCTTAGTACGGAGAGAAGGACATGACCGTCGAAACGGGACTCGTCGGGTTCGTCGCGCTGTACATCTTCATGCTCGCGGCGTTCACCGGCTATGAAGTGATCGGGCGCGTGCCGGCCATCCTGCACACGCCACTGATGTCGGGCTCCAATTTCGTGCACGGCATCGTGGTCGTGGGCGCGATGTTCGCGCTGCTGAATGCCAGCACGACGCCGGAGCAGGTGATCGGAGTCATCGGGGTCTTCCTCGGCGCGGCCAACGTGGCCGGCGGCTACGTGGTGACCGAACGCATGCTGGAGATGTTCAAGGCCAGCGGCCCCAAGAAAGGCTGAGGGGGCGACGATGAATACCGGATGGATCATCCAGGCGACCGACTTCCTGGCCGCCTTTCTCTTCATCTACGGCCTCAAGCGCATGTCGTCGCCGGTCACGGCGCGGAGCGGCATCCGCGTGGCGGGCTACGGCATGCTGCTGGCCACACTGGCCGGCTTCCTCTACGTCTTCGGCGTAACGCCGGCGGCGCAGCCGCACCTCGCGGTGAACTTCGGGCTCGCGCTCGGGGCGCTGCTCATCGGCGTGGCCTGGGCGTGGCGCGGCGGCAAGAAGGTGGCGCTGACCGACATGCCGCAGATGGTGGCGTTGTACAACGGCATGGGCGGCGGGGCGGCGGGCGCGATCGCGGCCGTCGAGCTGCTCGGCGGCAAGGCCGATACGGTGACGCACCTGATCGTCACGCTGGTCGGCGCGGTCATCGGCTCGGTGTCGTTCTCGGGGTCGTTGATCGCGTGGGCCAAACTCGACGGGCGGGTGAACAAGCCGTGGCGGGTGCGCGGCCAGCACATCTACAACTCGCTCGTGCTCGTGATCGCGCTGGCCGTTGGCATCGCGGTGGCGGTGGGTGTGCCGGGCGTGCCGGCGGCGGTGCTGATCGCCGTCTTCTTCGGCATTGCGCTCGTCTACGGCGTGATGGCGACGATGCCGATCGGCGGCGCCGACATGCCGGTCGTGATCTCGCTCTACAACGCCCTGACCGGCCTCGCCGTGGGCCTCGACGGCTTCGTGCTGCAGAATCCGGCGCTGATGATCGCCGGCATGGTGGTCGGCTCGGCCGGCACCCTGCTCACGCTGCTCATGGCCAAGGCCATGAACCGGTCGGTGAGCAACGTGCTGTTCAGCAACTTCGGCGACGTGAGCATCGAGTCGGAAGGCGAGATCAAGGGCTCGATGAAGGCCGTCGAGGCCAGCGACGCGGCGATCGCGATGCGCTACGCCAGCAAGGTGATCATCGTGCCCGGCTACGGCCTGGCCGCCGCGCAGGCGCAGCAGAAGCTGTACGAGTTCGTGAAGGCGCTGCAGGCGGCGGGCGTCGAGGTCAAATTCGCCATCCACCCGGTGGCGGGCCGCATGCCGGGCCACATGGACGTGCTGCTGGCCGAGGCCGGCGTGCCCTATGACCTGATCGCCGAGCTGGACGAGGTGAACGACGAGTTCAAGGGCACCGACGTGGCACTGGTGATCGGCGCCAACGATGTCGTGAACCCGGCGGCGCGCACCGACAAGTCGTCGCCGATCTACGGCATGCCGATCCTCAACGTCGACTACGCCAACCAGGTCTACGTGCTCAAGCGCGGCAAGGGCAAGGGCTACGCCGGCGTGGAGAACGCGCTCTTCTACGCCGACAACACCGGCATGGTGTACGGCGACGCGCGCGAGACGCTGGTGAAGATGATCGCCGCGGTGAAGGACCTGGGAGGCGAGGCCGCCGCCTGAGGCCTACCAGCCCTCCCGCTCGCGGAGGGCCGTGATGTGCGCGACGTGATGCCGCCCGTGCCAGGCGTACAGGGCGAGCATCACGTCGAGCGTCATCGGCATCTCGGGATGCTCGGGGTGGACGACCGTGCGGGCGAAGTCCGCCGGCGTCATCGCGCGCAGCAGGTATACCCAGCGCGCGTGCAACGCGTCGAGCAGGGCCAGCGACTCGGCCACGAGGCCGCTCCGTCCGTCCGGCAGTTCGGCCCACGCCTTCTCGTCGTACGGCTTGATCGCGGGCTCCCGCTCGGTGAGCGCGAGCTTGAACCGCACGTACGAATTGAGATGGCTGTCGGGCACGTGGTGCACGACCTGGCGCACCGTCCAGCCGCCCGGACGGTACGGGGTGTCGAGTTGCGCGTCGTCGAGCCCGCGCACGGCCTCACGCAGCGCCGCGGGCGTACCGGCCACGGTCTCGATGAACGCGGCGCGCTCGTCGGCGGTGACGTCGGCCGGCCGCTGGAAGCGCCCGATGGGGTAGCGGAGATCCATGTGGTCAGTGCAGGGTCACGGGCGCGTCGAGCGTGAGCGTGAGTGCCGCCCCCTCGGGGAGGCACGCCTGATGCTGCTTCGTCGCCTGGGCCACGGCCACACCTGCGGCGGCGCCGGCGGCGGCCCCGATCACGGTGGACTTCGTGTTGTGGCCGAAGATCTGGCCGAGAATCGCGCCGGCGATCGCGCCTCCGGCGACCTTCTCCTTGTCCGACGCGCCGTTGCCCGGTACGTCGACACGCTCCATCCCCGTGGTCGCGCTCACCGTGCCCGACACGGGGTAGGTGCTGCCGCCCACGTAGATCGCCGTGGGCCGGAACACGATCACGGTGTCGTCGGGCGCGACCTGCGCGACTTCGAGCACGACGCGGGAACCGCTCGGAATCACCGCGCCCCCGCTTCCCGTCACCGGACTGGTGACCGTGGCCACCAGCTTGTCGCCGACCTTATTTGAGTTCGTGCATACGCGCATCCCGGAGCTGAGCGCGATCCCGGTGCCGGCGCCGATCATCATCGGCACGGGAGCGGGGAGCGTGTCGACGGGCACCGAGTCGGGTGCGGCCGCGGTATCGGGCGCCGTCGCGGCCACGGTGGTCGGCGCGGTGGCCGCGGGCTGCGTGACGGGCGGCGGCACGGGGCTCGTCCGCTGCGGAC
>JBJKPA010000444.1:0-3827 GCA_046706905.1 Gemmatimonadaceae bacterium | reverse complement strand
GCGCGGCGGCCCAGCTGCACCTGACGATCTTCAAGATCACGGCCACCGAGAACCAGCCGGCGGTGATGGGCAACGGTCAGCAGGTGCCGAGCGTGAGCGCGTGGGCGTTCGGCGGCGCGCGCGCCGGCGACGTGAGCGATCTCTACAGCGACGACAACGGCTACTACATGGCGCGCCTCGACACGCTGATCCCGAGCGGGCTCCGGCCGTTCGACGAGGTGAAGGACCAGATCCGCACGGTGATCGCCGCGCAGCACCACCTGGACCGGATGATGACGCCGGCCACGGCGTTCTCGCACGACGCCGCCACCAAGGGCATGACCGTCGCGGCCAAGGCGATGGGGCTCCACCTCCAGAAGACGGCGCAGATGTTCACGCGCACGTCGTTCATTCCGGGCCTGGGCGGGCAGTTCACGGCCGCCATCGGCGCCGCGTTCGGGCTTCCGCTCGACGCGGTGAGCCAGCCCGTCCGCGACGAAACGCAGATCACCGTGGAGCGGGTGGACCGGCGCGTGAAGGCGGACAGCGCCGCCTGGCTCAAGCAGAAGGACGTGCAGAAGCAGCAGCGGATCCAGCAGCTGCAGCAGGCCCGCATCCAGATGTTCCTGCAGGACCTGCACGACTCGGCCAAGATCGACGATCGCCGGGCGCAGATCGACGCCGCCAACCGGCACGCGTCGAGCTGATCGCATCCCGCCCCGCCGCGACGCGGGGTGTTCCGAGCGCGAACGAGGGCGCCCCGGCCGTCGGCCGGGGCGCCCTCGTCACATCCGCCGCGACGGGCGCGGGATCAGATCAGCCGCTTCGGCTCGCGGACCGGCTCGTCCTGCGCCGACTGCGTGCGGACCACCGGCTCGCCGGCGTCCAGGCGGTCGATGTGCCGCTCTTCCTCGGGCTCCGTGACCTGGCGCTGCACGTCGTTGATGCTGCGCTTGAACTCGCGGATGCCCTTGCCCAGCGATGCCCCGATTTCCGGCACGCGCCTGGCGCCGAAGAGCACGAGCACGATCACCAGGATGATGAACAGCTCGAGGGGACCCAGATTCCCGAAATTCATACCGTCTCCTAGAAGAGCGACCGTGCGATGAGGTAGGCCACGAACACGCCGACGAGGCTGAGCAGCGACACGTCGAGCGCCACCGGGCCTATACTGAACTTGATGATGACGAGGTCAATGGGCAACGGCCCGACGGAGGGCGTCACGCCCGTGGTCAGGAACTCCTTGACGGCGCCCGCCGGCAGCCAGCGGCGCGCGATCTCGGTGAACGCCCCGCCCACGATGAAGCCGATGGACAGCACCAGGGCGTGGAACCCGGGCCGATGCTTCGCGGAGCTGGGAGGCATCGCTACCAGCGCCGGTCGATGACGTAGGCCAGCGCCTCGGCCAGCCCGGTGCGGGCGGGCGAGGGCGGCACGACGGCCAGCGCCTCTTCGGCCTCCTGGGCATACCGTTCGCCGGCCCGGCGGGCGTACTCGATGCCGCCCACGTCGGCCACCACCTGCATCACGTCGTGGATCGCGTCGTCGCCCGGCTGCTCGTCGCGGAACAGCTGCTCGACCAGGCTGCGCTGCGCGGCCGACATCGCGGGCAGCGCGCCGATGAGCGGCAGCGTCACCTTGTGCTCGCGCAGGTCGTTGCCCGACGGCTTGCCGGTCACCGATTCGTCCTCGGTGTAGTCCAGGATGTCGTCCACCACCTGGAACGCCATGCCGAGCCGGTCGCCGAACCGGGCCAGGGGCGCGCGCCAGCGCGGCGCGCCGCAGAGGGCGCCCGCCTCGCACGCCGCGGCGAGCAGCGACGCCGTCTTGGCGCGGATCAGCATCTCGTATTCGCGTTCGCCGAAGCCCAGCGTTTCGATCGCCGCGAGCTGCCGCATCTCGCCCATGCTCAGCTCGTTCGACACGTCGGTCACCACGCGCAGCACGTCGAAGTCGCGGATCGCGACGAGCCCGCAGAGGGCGCGCGAGTAGAGGAAGTCCCCCATGATGACGGCCACCTGGTGGCTGAACATGGAGTTGACCGTGGGCAGGCCGCGCCGCGTCGCCGAATGGTCCACCGAATCGTCGTGGACGAGCGTGGCGAGGTGCATCAGCTCGATCACCGCGGCGAGCGTGACGGCGCGCGGCTCGGCCACGCCGTCGAGATCGCTGGCCAGCAGGGTGAGCGTGGGCCGGAACATCTTGCCGCGCCGTCCGAGCAGGTGGCCGGCCACCGTCTCCACCATCGGCACGTCGGTCGTGACGATGCGCCGCATCTCGTGCAGCACCTGCTCGAGACGCTCGCGCACCGGGGCCTGCACCGCGCGCAGCCGGTCGATCTCGGGGGCGGTGGGGCGCGCGATCACGCCGCTCATCGCGTGGCCTCCTCGATCGCGTTCATCCGCTCGCCCACGTCGCGGAACTGGATGTCCACGACGAAGATCCGCTGGTAGTACTGCAGCGCCTCGCCCGGCTTCTTCAGCTCCTCCAACGCCCGGCCCAGGAGATAGAGCACGCCGACCAGCTTGTCGTCGCTCATCCCCTTCTCGTGCAGGGCGCGGCCGAGCAGCGTGGCCGCCATCTGGTACTGCTCCTTCTCCATGAAGCACTGCCCGATGGACTCGTACGTGCGCACCCGGTTCTCGGGGCTGCGCAGCGCCTTCTGGAACTCCGAGATGGCCTCGTCGAGCAGCCCCATCTCCTTGAACGCGACGCCCAGATCGTAGTGGCTCTGGTAGTCCTCGTCCTCGACGTTCTCGGCCACGCCCTGCTTGAACTTGCGCAGCATGTCGGCGAAGTCGGCTTCCTCGTCGCCGCTGGGCTCCTGCTCCGCGACCACCATGCGGGTGTCCTTCGGCCGTTCGTCGTCGCGCATCAGGTCGCCCAGATTCACGAACGACGCGTCGCTCGGCGTGGGGGTCCGGCGCACGGCGGCGGCCGTGGACGGGGTCGGCGTCCGCTCGTCGGGGAGCGAGCTGAGCCCCGCCTGCGCGCGGAGATCGTCGGGGGCCAGCTCCAGCACGCGCTGGTAGACGACGCGCGCCTTGTCGGTCTGGTCGGCGCGGAAGAGCGCGTCGGCCAGCTCCAGGTACGCCTCGACCAGCCGCCGCTTGTCGTTGGACCGGAACGCGTACTCGACGCGCTTCTGGTAGTGCTTGACCGACGAGGGATCGGCCCGCACGATCTCGTCGGCCATCGAGGCCGCGGCGTCGAGGTTGCCTTCGGTCTCGTAGCCCTTCATCGCGGCTTCGAGCTCGCGCAGCCCCTCGTCGCGGTGCCCCGCTTCGAGCATCGCCTCGGCCAGCTCGCGGTGGGCGTCCCAGTCTTCGGGGCTGCCGTCCACGACGGCCTGCAGCATCTCCATCGAGCGCGCGGCGAGCATCGTCGAGGCTCGTCCGACGTCGGAGATGCGCGGCGGCGTGGGCTCGCCCGGTTCCTCGGCCGCGCCCACTTCGGCGAAGTCGCCCATGAGCGGGAGCCCGGCCGTGGGCGACTCCGAGGCCGGCGTCTCGTGGACTTCGGGAGCGGCATCGTCGACGAGGATCAGCTCGAGGTCATCGCCCATCCCGGATTCCGGCGCCGTCCCCACCTCGGGGGCGGACGCGTCGGTGTCCGGCTCCGGCTCGACCAACGACGTCGGCTCGAGGTCGATCAGCGACGACGGAATCGCGCCGGTCTTGCGGGCGTCGAACGACGTCTGCTCGAATCCATCCAGCGTGCCGGCCTCGACCTGATCTTCGGGCGTCTCGCCGGCGATGTCCTGGGCGTGCGTGAGCCCGTCGAGCGCCGATGCCTCGATGTCGGCCGACGACACGCGCTCGCCATAGGCGGTCGGCTCGACCTCGCTC
>JBJKPA010000443.1:0-4564 GCA_046706905.1 Gemmatimonadaceae bacterium | reverse complement strand
ATCGTCGTCGGCAAGATCATCTGGGACGAATTCGTCAAATGGTTCAACGCCCGCGAGTTCAGTGAGAACTGGGTGCTGCTGGCCTTCGCGGTCGCCATCGGCATCCTCGCGGCCCTCGGCGTCGTCGCCTTCTACAAGAGCATCGACCTGGCGTTCGACGTCTTCTACAAGTGGCCGTCCCGGTACATCCCCGAGGTCACGGTCAATGCCTACCGCCCGGTAATCACCGGCCTCGGCTTCGCCGCCGCCTACTGGATCATGCACCGCGTGGGCCAGGGGCACGAAGGGATGAACGTGCCCGACGTCCAGCTCGCCGTGGTCAAGCGCGGCGGGTTCATCCCCACGCGCCCCGCCCTGGCCCGCACGGCGGCCAGCGCCGTGACGATCGGCAGCGGCGGATCGGCCGGCGACGAAGGACCGGTCGTGGTGCTCGGCGCGTTGATCGGCTCGTGGCTGGGCCGGCGATTCCGCTTCGAGCCGGCCCGGGTGCGTGTCCTGGTCGGGTGCGCCACGGGTGCGGCGATCAGCGCCGCGTTCAACGCCCCGCTGGCCGGCGCCTTCTTCGCCCTCGAGGAGACGCTGGGCACGATGTCGGGGATCTCGTTCGCCCCGGTGGTCGTGGCCGCCGTGATGGCGGCTGTCGTGACGCGGGCCGTGTTCGGCAACCACCCGGCGTTCGAGCTGCCGAGCCCGGATCAGTTCACGTACAGCCACGTGAGCGAGGTCCTGATCTTCTTCCCCCTGCTCGGCGTGATCTCGGGGCTCACGGCGGCCTGGTTCGTGCGGATCTATTTCCGCATCGGCGACTACGTGAAGAAGCTCAAGCACTCGCCGATGCGGATCGCGATCGCGGGCGGCGCGCTGGTCGGCTTCATGGTGTTCATCTCCCAGGGGCACCTGGTGGGCTTCGGCCACCTGGCGATCAACGTGCAGTCGTTCACGACGTTCAGCTGGTACGCGCTGGCGGCGCTGGCCGTGGGCAAGATCATCGCGACGTCGCTCACGCTGAACACGGGCGGCTCGGGGGGCGTGTTCACGCCGTCGCTCTACATCGGCGCCGCGACGGGCGGCGCGGTGGGGAGTGCCCTCGCCGCCGCCTGGCCGGGGGGCGGAATCAACCCCGGCGTGTACGGCCTGGTGGGCATGGGCGCGATGATCGCCGGCGCCACCGACGCGCCGATCACGGGCATCCTGCTCGCGTTCGAGATGACGAACGACTACGCGATCGTGATGCCGCTGATGCTCACGGTGGTCATCGCGCACACGATCGCGCGGCGGCTGGAGCCCGACTCGCTGTACAGCGGGTGGCTGCGCCGGCGCGGCGAGAGCGTGGTGCACGGCGCCGACCGCGACACACTGGCCGGCCTGCGCGTGGCCGACGCCTACGACCGCGACGCCGCCGTGCTCGAGGAGAACGCGCCGGTGCACGACTTCATCCTGCAGACGGCCAGCCGCGACCAGGTGTACTTCCCGGTGGTGGACGAGGAGCGCAACCTGATCGGTGTCGTGGCGCTGGGCGATCTGAGCGAGGTGACCGCGAACTCCGGCAACCTCGCCGAGCTGATCGTGGCGGCCGACGTGGCCCGCCCCACCGAGACGGTGACCCCCGAGGACTCGCTGCTCGAAGCCATCCGCAAGATGGGCGTGCGCGGCGCGGCCGCCGTGCCGGTCGTGGAGCGGCCGAGCGGGCGCTACCTGGGGCTGATCACGCGCAGCCACGTGCTGAGCATGTACGAGCGCGCGGTCAAGGAGCACCACAACGCCGCGTAGGCCGCGCGGCGGCGCGGCCCCCGCTCAGCAGGACTCGGCCAGCCGGATCTTGTCGGGGCCGTTGGGCACGATGCAGAGGAACTCGAACGGCGCCTCGAGCACCTCGTAGCTGTGCGGCACGCCGGCGGGGATGTACAGCGTGTCATCGGGGCGCACCTCGTGCACGGCGTCGCCGATGCGGATGCGGGCGCGGCCCCGAAGCACGTACTGCTCGTGCTCGACCTCGTTGGTGTGGTACGGCATGCCGCCGCCGGCGCCCATGGCGAACCGGCGAAGGACGAAATTCGGGGCCCCCTGCTCGGGGCCGACCAGGACCTGCATCGTGGCGGCTGTGCCGGCGGCAACCGCATTGGCGGGCGCGGCGCCGGCGGGCGCGACGAAGGGCGTGTGAAGATCAGGCATTGGGCTTCTGGGCTTGGGCGCCGGGCTTCGGCACCGTGGACTTGTTGCCGTCGCGCACGGAAAGATACGACGGCGACATGATCTCGACGTCCGCGCCGGCGAACGAATCCTGGATCGCGGCGTAGAGCTTCGCGTACAGCATGGGAAGCTCGGCCGAGCGCGCGGGATCGATCGCGGCGTTGATCTGGTATTCGACGTACGAGTCGTCGAGGGCGCGCTGCAGCACGAAGGGCGCCGGTTCCTTGAGCACGTCCTCCATTCCCGCCGCGGCGGCGACGAGCAGCTCCTGCACGCGCCGCCAGGGCACGTCGTAGCCGATGGTCACCGACGTGTAGATGAGCAGCGCGCGCTCGTATTCCTTGGCCGCGCTGTAGTTGGTGACCGCGCCGCCGATCACGACCGAGTTGGGCAGCGTGACGATCTCGTTCTTGGGCGTCCGCAGCCGCGTGGCCAGGAGCCCCAGCTCGACCACGGTGCCCTGCATCGTGCCGGCCTGGATGAACTGCCCCACGCGGAAGCTGCGCGAGTACATGAGCACGAGGCCGCTCATCGCCTGGCCCACGAGCCCGGCCGAGCCGAGGGTGACGAGGAGGCCGGCGAACACCGAAACGCCCTTGAACGCCACCGACTGGCTGCCCGGTACGTGCGGGTACGCGACGACGAGGGCGAACATCCAGAGCAGCGCGTTCGCGATGCGCCGCGTGGGGAGCGCCGTGTCGGGATGGATCCCCGGAAGCGCGATGCGCCCCTGCCCCACCGCGTCGAAGAAGGTCCGCACGATCCCGGTCGCGAACCGCGTGACGACGAAGATGAGGAACACCGTGAACAGGCCGGGCACCGCGTGGACGATGGACAGCCCGATCTCGGCCACGGTCGAGCCCAGGTAGTGCCCCAGCGTCTCGCCCCAGGCGCGCGTCCAGGGGAAGCGGGTGAGCACGTAGCCGGTGTAGATGTAGAGCGCCAGCACGATGATGGCGGCGGCGAGCCAGTTGATCGCGTGGCGCGAGAATTTGGCGATCTGGTGCGCGCGCAGCATCGGGGTGCCGCGGATCTCGAGGTGCGGCGCCGCGCGCTCGGCGAAGGCGCGCACCCGGACGAGCAGCGCGCGCCGCACGATCGCCAGCCCGCGGAAGAGCCCGACGAGGATCGCCGTGGCGAGCAGCGCCAGGGCGAGGCCGAGGAAGATCGCCTTGAGGCTCTGCTCGTCGTGCACGTCGCGCAGCGCGAGCCGCAGCTCGGCCGCCGCCCGATTGGCGGCCGCGGTGAGCGAGTCGGGTTGCGGGAAACCCACGTCCCCGGGGGTGACGACGAACATCGCCACCCCGCCGGCGCGCACGAGCAGCCCTTCGGGCGATTGGGCGACGTCCACCGAATCGCGGCTGCGGGAGGCCGCGGAATCGATGCGCACCTTGGCGGCGGCGGCCCGCTCGCCGGGGGAGAGCGCGCCGAGGGGCGCGCGGAACACCGTCACCGTGCGGTTGGCCACCACGAGGCGCGCCGTGTCGCGCGGGGCCTGCGCGGACGCGGGCGGGGGCGCGACGGCCTGCTGGACCAGTAACAGCAACGCGGCGACGAGCATGCTGCCTCCTCTCGGTTGCGTCGTACGAGGGACGGCCGCCGTTATTCGGCCGGCGCGGCGACGAGCCCGCGCACCCACTCCCCGGGCGCCGTGAGGCGGCCGACGTAGAAATTGCCGAACTCCCCGTACTTCGCGCTGGCCTCGTCGAACCGCATCTCGCTCACGATCTTCTTGAACTCCAGCGGATCGGCGGCGAACAGCGTGACCGCCCACTCCCAGACGTCGAGCCCGATGGAGCCGCTGATGATCTGCAGCACGCGCCCGGCGTACTTCCGGCCGGTGAGGCCGTGCCACTTCATCAGCTCGCTCCGCTCCTCGATCGGGAGTGCGTACCAGTTCTGGCCGGTCTCCCGCTTCTTGTTCATCGGATAGACGCACACGTAGGGCATGCGTCCGTCGGGCGGCGGCGGATAGAGCCGGTTGTGCACGTGCTCGGTGGCCAGCTCGGCATCCACCCGCTTCTTGAGTTCGGCCTTGTACACGTCGTCGCCCGCCCTGCCGCCGCGCCCGGCGGCCGCCTTGGCGAGCTGCGCGGTGGCGTAGTAGAGCCCGGCCTCGGTCACGCTGAGGAAGAACTCGACCGGCGTGAGGAACTCGAGCAGCCGTGCCTGCGCGAGCCGCGCCTGCGCCGCCCCCAACGCGTCGAGCGTGGGCCGGAAGTGCATGATGAGCACGTCGGCCCGCGAGCCGACCAGCGGGACGAGCGCGCTCCACCCGTGCTCGGCGTCCCCGGCCAGCTCGGCCATCACGGCCTCGAACTCGCGCGCGACGGCGTCGCGGGGCCCCCGCCCCCCCCCGCCGGCCCCCCCCCGG
>JBJKPA010000442.1:0-5997 GCA_046706905.1 Gemmatimonadaceae bacterium | reverse complement strand
TGATCGGCGTCATCACCGACCGCGACATCATCGTGCGCTGCATCGCCGACCAGGGGCTCGTGGAGTGCCAGGTGCGCAACCACATGACGACCAGTCCGCTGGTGTACGTCAACGAGACGGCCCCGCTCGAGGAGATCGTCGAGAAGATGGAGCGCTACCAGGTGCGCCGCCTCCCCGTCGTGAACGCGAAGATGGGCGTCGTCGGCATCGTCACCCAGGCCGATCTGACCATGCACGTCGGCCAGCAGAACCCCGCGCTCGTGGAAGAGGTCCTCGAGAAGATCTCCACCCCCGGCGCGCTGGTTCACTGACGCACCGACGCACCGACTCACCGACTCACCGAGGAACCGACCATGAAGACGGACATGCAACTCCAACGCGACGTGATCGAGGAGCTCGCCTGGCAGCCCAACGTCCGCGAGGCCGAGATTGCCGTCGGCGCCCGCAACGGCGTCATCACGCTCTCGGGATTCGTGGATTCGTATGCCCAGAAGTACGCCGCCGCGCGCGCCGTCGAGGCGGTACGCGGCGTCCGCGCCGTGGCCGACGACCTCAAGGTCCGCCTGCCGCAGGCGTTCGTCCGCTCGGACACCGACGTCGCGCATGCCGCCGTCTCGGCGCTCAAGTGGGACGTCGAGGTGCCCGACGTGCGCATCAAGGTGCTGGTGGACGACGGCTGGATCTCCCTCGACGGCGCCGTGGATTGGCAGTTCCAGCGCACCGCCGCCGAGAACGCCGTGCGCCACCTGGCCGGCGTCAAGGGCGTGATCAACCGGATCACCGTCCAGCAGCCCAAGGTTTCGGCGTACGAGGTCAACCAGCGCATCGAGGACGCACTCAAGCGCAGCGCCGCCATCGACGCCGACAAGATCACGATCGAGGCCAGGGACGGCCGCGTGGTGCTCCGCGGCACCGTGCGCTCGTGGGCCGAGCGCGAGGACGCCGAGCGCGCCGCGTGGGCTGCCCCGGGCGTCACCGAGGTGGATGATGAGCTGGCCGTGGCATTCTGACCCGGGAGACCCCGGCGCGATGCACCCGCGATTCCGCGACCGCCGCGAGGCCGGGCGCCGGCTCGCCGGGCTGCTCGGGAAATACGAGCACGACCAGACCGTGATCGTGCTCGGCCTCCCGCGCGGCGGCGTGCCGGTGGCCTACGAAGTCGCCCGCGCGCTCGACGCGCCGCTCGACGTGTTCGTCGTGCGCAAGCTCGGCGTCCCCGGACACGAGGAGTACGCCATGGGCGCCATCGCCTCCGGCGGCATCCGCGTGTTGAATCACGAGGCGATCCGCGAGCTGCACCTGCCGCTCCAGGCGGTGACCGCCGTGGAGCATGCCGAACTGGCGGAGCTGAAGCGGCGCGAACGGCTCTACCGCGACGACCGGCCCGCGCCGGCGCTCGGCGGCCGCACCGTCATCCTCGTGGACGACGGCCTGGCCACCGGCTCCACGATGCTGGCCGCCGTGGCCGCCGTCCGCACGGAGGCGCCGAAGGCCATCGTCGTCGCCGTGCCCGTCGCGTCGCGCGACGCCTGCGACGCGCTCGGCCACCGCGCCGACGAGTGCATCGCGGTCTCCACCCCCGAGCCGTTCTACGGCGTCGGGCTCTGGTACCTGGATTTCACGCAGACCACCGACGACGAGGTGCGCCGCCTGCTCGCCGCGCGCCCCGAGCACGAGCCGGCGGCCGCCGAACCCTGACGTTCTTTCGGAGGAACCGGCCATGTCGACCACCGTTCGCGTCACCCTGCCCCAGCTGGTCCAGGACCACGCGCATCCGCTGGTCGGCGGGCCCGAGGACTTCGAGCCGCTGCTCGCGCGCATCGGCGACGCGCCGTACGTGCTGATCGGCGAGGCGTCGCACGGCACGCACGAGTTCTACCGGATCCGCGCCGAGATCACCAAGCGGCTCATCGCCGAGCGCGACTTCAGCGCCGTGGCCGTCGAGGCCGACTGGCCCGACGCGTATCGCCTCAACCGCTACGTGCGCGGCGCCTCCGACGACGCCGACGCCACCGAGGCGCTGGGCGGCTTCGTCCGCTTCCCGCAGTGGATGTGGCGCAACGCCGACGTGCTCGACTTCCTGGGCTGGCTCCGCGAGTTCAACGACACGCGGTCCGACCCCGACGCCAAGGTCGGCTTCTACGGACTCGACCTCTACAGCCTGCACGCGTCCATCGACGCCGTGCTCGCCTATCTGCGCAAGGTGGATCCCGAAGCCGCCGAGCGGGCGCGCGAGCGCTATGCCTGCTTCGACCAGTTCGGCTCCGACCCGCAAACGTACGGCTATGCGGCCACGTCCGGGCTCGCGCCGTCGTGCGAGGCCGAGGTCATCGCCCAGCTCGTCGAGCTGCGCCGCTCGGCGGGCAAGTACGCGCGGCGCGACGGCCGCCTGGCCGCCGACGACCTGTTCTTCGCCGAGCAGAACGCGCGCCTCGTGGCCAACGCCGAGCAGTACTATCGCGCCATGTTCGGCAGCCGCGTTTCGAGCTGGAACCTGCGCGACCTGCACATGGCCGAGACCCTCGAGGCGCTGACCGGGTTCCTCCGGCCGCGCGTGCGCGCCCCCAAGGTCGTGGTCTGGGCGCACAACTCGCACCTCGGCGACGCCCGCGCCACCGAGCTCGGGCGTTCCGGCGAGCTGAACGTCGGACAGCTCGTCCGCCAGCGGCACGGGCACGACGCTGTGCTGGTCGGGTTCACGACGTACACCGGCACGGTCACCGCGGCCAGCGACTGGGACGCACCCGCCGAGCGCAAGGTCGTGCGGCCCGGGATGCACGGCAGCTACGAGGCGGCGTTCCACGAGGTCGGCATTCCGAACTTCACCGTCCTGACGGCCGAGACGCCCGAGTTGCGCGACGCGCTCGACCACGCGCGGCTGCAGCGCGCCATCGGTGTGATCTACCGCCCGACCAGCGAGCGCCAGAGCCACTACTTCCACACCCACCTGCCGCGTCAGTTCGACGCGGTGCTGCACTACGATCACACGCGCGCCGTGGAGCCGCTGGAGCGGACGGCGGTCTGGGAGCGCGGCGAGATGCCGGAGACGTACCCGACGGCACTCTGAAGGAGGAGGCCATGACTGCGAACGCCGGTCCACCCATCCGCGACAGCCACGTCCGGCTGCCCCTCGGCCCGATCACGCTCGACGGCGACCTGGCCGTTCCCGAGGGCGCCACGAGCCTCGTCGTGTTCGCCCACGGCAGCGGCAGCAGCCGATTGAGTCCGCGCAACGTCCAGGTGGCCCGCGGGCTGCAGGACGCCGGCCTCGCCACGCTGCTGTTCGACCTGCTCACGCAGGAGGAGGGCGCCGAGGACGCCTTCACCGGCCACCTGCGGTTCGACATCGAGCTGCTCGCCCGGCGCCTGCTCGCGGTGACGGATCTGCTCACGAGCGGGTTCGGCGAGAATACCTGGCGCATCGGGTACTTCGGCGCCAGCACCGGGGCGGCGGCCGCGCTCATCGCGGCCAGCCACCGGCCCGACGCCGTGCACGCCGTGGTCTCGCGCGGCGGCCGTCCCGATCTCGCCGGTCCGTCACTCGCCACGGTGCAGGCCCCCACCCTGCTCATCGTCGGCGAGCGCGACGGCGTGGTGATCGATCTCAACCGCGACGCGTTCGAGCGTCTGTGGTGCGTGCGGCGGCTGGAGATCGTGCCCCGCGCCACCCACCTGTTCGAGGAGCCCGGCGCGCTGGAGGAGGTCACCCGCCTCGCCCGCGGCTGGTTCGAGCACTACCTGCTCAAGCCTGCCGCGTACGCCGGCGCGGCCGTGTGAGCGCGCCCGGGCGGCGGCTCTCACGGGCCGCCGCCCGCCGTGGTAAGTTGGGCGGTCCACTCCGCCGTGGTCCTCCCCCCGCCGCGCGGCGGCGCGTGCGTTCGCCCCACCCTTCCCTTCCCGCCATGCACAAGTCGCTGATCTCCGCCGCGGCGCTGGCCCTGCTCCTGCCCGTCGCCGCCATCGCCCAGGGCGCGCCGCCCGCGGGCCCGACGATCGTTCCCCTGCCGTCCACCGAGGGACCGCTCAAGCACGCCGCGCGCCCGACGGTCGCCGACATCACCGCCGCCGACCTGATGACGCGGCTCTACGTCTTTTCCGACGACTCGATGCAGGGCCGCGAGACCGGAACGATCGGGGACGTGAAGGCCACGAACTACATCGCCCGCGAGGCCCGCAAGATCGGCCTCGTCCCGGCCGGCGACCACGGCACGTACCTCCAGACCGTGCCCTTGAAGCAGCGCGCCGTCGAGGCCGCGTCGCGGCTCACCGCCGGCGGCACCGCGCTCGCGTTCGGCAAGGAATGGGGCGTGATGGCCACCAGCTCCGCGTCCGCCGCCGACCAGCCGACGCTCTACGGCGGCACCGCCGGGGGACCGGACATGCTTCCCGCCGACCGTACCGCCGGCAAGGTCGTCGTCTACCGGGCGGGGCCGAACACCGCGGCGATGCGGAAGACCGCGGCCGCGGGCCCGCAGATGCCGAAGGCCGTGATCGTGATCGGGCCCCCGGCGTTCCTTCCCTACTTCACCCGGCCCGGCCTGTTCGTGGACGACGCGCAGCCGCCCGCCGGCGCGCCGCTCTTCCTGGTCACCCCCGAGGCGGCGGCCAGGCTGTTCGACACACCGCTCGCCCAGCTCAGGGCCGGCGACGCCGGCAGGGCGGTGTCGTACGACGTCCGCCTGAAGATCACGCCGGTGCCGTACCCGGCGCGCAACGTCGTGGGGATCATCCCGGGCAGCGATCCCGTCCTGCGGCACGAATACGTCGCCATCGGCGCGCACAACGATCACATCGGGTTCAACCACCATCCCGTGGATCACGACTCGCTCCGGATCTTCGACCACATCGTGCGCCCGCTGGGCCTCGACAGCCGGGGCGCCGCGGCGTCCCCCGCGCAGATGGCCGAGGTCAACAAGGTGCTGGCCGCGTGGCGCGCCGCGCACCCGGGCACCGCGCGCCTCGACTCGATCGACAACGGCGCCGACGACGACGGGTCCGGCACCGTGACGGCGCTCGAGATCGCGCAGAAGATCGCGTCGCTCCGCCCGCACCCCCGGCGCTCCATCCTCTTCGTCTGGCACACGGGCGAGGAGAAGGGGCTGCTCGGCTCGACCTACTACACCGACCATCCCACCGTGCCGCGCGACTCGATCGTCGCCCAGCTCAACATGGACATGGTCGGCCGCGGCGACGCCTACGACATGACCGGCACGCGGAAGGACGGTTCGTTCATGCACGGCGGGAAGAACACGCTGTATCTCGTGGGCTCGCGCCGGCTCTCCACCGAGCTGGGGAACCTGGTCGAGCAGGTCAACGCCGACGACCACCACGGCTTCGTCTTCGATTACTCGTTCGACGCCGACGGGCATCCGGAGAACGTGTACTGCCGCAGCGACCACTACGAATACGCGCGCTACGGCATTCCGATCACCTTCTTCACCACCGGCCTCCACTCCGATTATCACGAGGTCACCGACGAGCCGCAGTACATCGACTACGCGAAGATGGCGCGCGTCGGGAATCTCATCGAGGACGTCGCCGTGCACGTGGCCGACCTCGATCACCGCGTCGTGGTGGACCACGCGAAGCCCGATCCACACGGCGTCTGCAAACAGTAGCCATCAAGAAAAGATGAATGCCGGCACGGGGCCCGCCTGGGCCCCGTGTCGTATCAGCGATCGCGAAAAGTGAGTGTTTCCGCTCGAATCGTGACGAGAATCACGCGGCGCACGCGGCGGGGAGTGGCATCGGCGGATTCGCTCCCATATATATGCATCGTGACTCAGCCCGTGCACGATCTGACGCCGCCCCAGGCGGCTCCCGCCGGCGCTCCGGTTTCCGTCGCGGTTCACGCGCCGGAGATGCTGCCGTACACGCCGCCCATCCTCGTACGGTTCGGCGCCGTGGGCGAGCTGACGTCCACGGTCGGCCCCAAGGGCATGCGCGACGGGCGGCGCAGCCGCCGCCGCACCGGCTTCTAGCGGCGCTCAGGCGCCG
>JBJKPA010000441.1:0-8306 GCA_046706905.1 Gemmatimonadaceae bacterium | reverse complement strand
ACCCCGCTCGGCTTGATCGCCACGAGGCCCGCGGCGCGATCCAGCGCGCTCGCGTTCCCGAAGGTGAACGGGGCGAGCCCCAGCGCGTCCAGCGACTGGTTGGCGTCGAGTACGGCCTGGCGGAGCGACGAGGTCATGGACGTGGAAGTTGGTGACGGGCGCGCGCCGCGCAAGACGCGCCCTATCCGTCGGCGGACGCCGGCGCCGCGCCCATCCACCGCGCGATCACCGTCGCGATCGCGAGGTCGATGGACACGTTGGTCACCGTGCGCAGCGCGTCGGGGATCGCGTCCACGGCGAGCAGGATCCCCATCCCCTGCGCCGGCACGCCGGCCACGAGGAACACGGGAAGCTGCGTCCACGCGCCGTTGGGCACGCCGGGCACGCCGAAGCTCGTGAGCACCGCCGTCGCGACCACGGGAATCATGCGCGCGGCGCCGAGGTGGATGCCGTACACCCGCGCGATGAAGATCGCACCGGTCACCGACGCCACCGGCGCCGCCACCTTGAGCATCGCCGTGGCCAGCGGGAGCACCAGCCCGCTCGCCTCGGACGGGAGCTTCAGATCGTCCTCGGCCGCCTGCATCAGCGACGGGAGCGTGGCGAGCGACGACCGCGACCCGAACGCGATCGCCTGCGGCGCGGCCAGCGCCCGCGCGAACCGCCCCGGCGCCGTGCGGCCCATCGTCACCGCAATGATGTAGGCACCCGCCGTCACCACCGCGCAGAGCAGCACGACGACCACCATGTAGCCGGCCAGCGACCGCAGCACATCGAGCCCGATGCGCGCCGCCACCGGAAGCACCAGCGCGAACACGCCGATCGGCCCCACGCGCAGCACCCACTGCACGATCACGAGCAGCGCTTCCGACACGGCGCGCGAGAACCGGACGATCGACGCGCGCTGGCCGGCCTCGATGCGCGTGGTCGCGAACCCGAACAGCAGCGAGAACACGATCAGCCCCAGCATCGCGCCGTCGGCCGCCGCCTTCACCGGGTTCTGCGGCACGATGCTCACGACCAGCGACGAGAAGCTCGGCTGCGCCCCGGCCGCGCCGGCCGCGGCCGCGGGGGCCGGCAGTGCGCCCGCCGGCACGATCAGCGACAGCAGGCCAGGGCTCAGCGCGGCGCAGATGATCCCGCTCGCCGTGACGACACCCACGAACATCCCGAACGTCGCCGTCGCGCCGCGCGCCGCGTTCTTCCGCTCGGCCGACGACGCCGAGGCGATGATCACGTTCACCACGACCAGCGGTACGACCGTCATCAGGATCGCGTTCACCCAGATGGTGCCCAGCGGCCCGGCCACGGCGATCGTCGCGTTCGACACCGCGCCGGGCACGGCGGCCACGATCAGGCCGGCGATCGTGCCGAGAATCACGGCGATCACCATCTGGACCGAGAGCTTTTGCATGGCGAGGAGGTTAGAAGACAGCGCCGAAGAGGATCTCGATCGTCGGGGTCTGGCGCAGCGATCGCGTGCCGAAACTAACCGACAACGGCCCGGGCGCCAGCATCGTCCCCACGGTGAGCCCCAATCCCGTCAGGTATTCGCCGTGTCCCGCCGACGCCGGCCAGCGGTCGAACACGTTGCCGACGTTCCCGACGGCGGTGAAGTAGAGGTTGTCGCGCGGCTCGGCCCGCAGGCCCAGGCGCGCCGCGGCGACGACCGTTCCCTGCGCCGACTGCGGATCGAGTCCGAAGAACGGCACGAACTGCGACGCCCACACGGTGGACGGCACGCTCCCCCCGAGGAAGAAGCGGTCGTGCAACGGCAGATCGGCGCCGCCGGCATAGCCCGCGTCGGCGCGCGCCAGCAGCGTGATCGTGGAATGCAGCGGGAACGCGCCCTGCGCATCGGCGAAGCTGCGCGAGAATCGGTGATCGCCGATCGCGCGATCCACGCGGACCAGCACCGAGCCACCGTGATCGGGCGCGAACACCTGATCGTACGTGTCGAGGGCGAGGATCCCACCCACCGTCGTGTACGTGAGCCGGCGCAAGGCGAAGGTCGTGTCGCCGCCCAGGGCGCCGTCATTCGATTGTCCGCGCGTCAGCTCCGCGCCAAGGTATCCCACGTGGCCGAACACGCGCACGAGCTGCGCCGACATCTCCATCACGTCCAGCTCGGGCGGGCCCGCGGCGCGCGCCGGGCGCAGGTGCGGCAACGACGTCCGCGTGAACGTCGCACGGTACGTTTGCTGCAGGCGCGAGTCGGGCCCGGCGCCCAGGATGAATCGCCCGTCGTACTGCAGCTCGTCGCCCAGCCGCGCAGTGACCGTCGCCTTCGACCCGGGCGTGAACCAGTCGTTCACCGTCGCGCCGGCGAGCAGCGATGCGCCGCGCGGCGTGTCGTAGCGGATGCCGACGCCCACGACGTCGCGGTCGCCCTCGGTGAGGTCGAACAGCAGGTCGTCACCGCCCGCGCGATGGATCGTGCGGAAGGCGACCTCGTCGAAGCGGCCGGTGGAGTAGATCCGTTCCACCGCGTTCGCGATGTCCTGCTCCGTTACCCAGGTGCTGTCCTCGAGGCCGACCGCCGTGCGCACCAGCGCGTCGGCGCCCGGGCTCACGACCGTCCAGCTCACCTGGAGCAGGAACATCGGCTTCGCCTTGGGCAGCGGCGGGCGCGGCGGGATCGCGCCCCGCGCGGCGTGCTCCGAATCGGCGATCGCCATCAGCTCGGCGCGCTTGGCCAGCGCGTCCGCCCGCCAGCGCGCGATCCACTGCCGGCCCTGGCTGAAGTCGAGCGACGGGATCCCGTTCACGTCGGGGTCGATCACGACGTTGCACATCGGGCGCTCGATCCGGTTCACGTCCTGCACGCGGAACGAGACCGTCTGGTCCATCACGTCGATGAGGGTGTGCAGGCTGTCGGCGGGCGACGGCCGTTCGGAGACGTCTACGCAGATGAGGAGGTCGGCCCCCATCGCGCGGGCGTCCTGCGCGGGGATGTTGCGCACCACGGCGCCGTCCACCACCGGCGTTCCGTCGGGGAGGCGTACCGGCGCGAACGCGCCGGGCACCGCGGCGCTCGCCTCGATGGCCTGCGCCAGCGACCCGTGGCGCAGAAGGATCGGCTGGCCCGTGTTGAGGTTCGTGACCAGCGCGCCGAACGCCGTGGGGAGGTCGTCGAAGTCGCTGATGTCGTGCACCGGCCAGGTGTAGCGGTCGAGGTGCTCGACGATCGCCTGCCGGGGAATCACCGCTTCGGGGAGCGCGATGCGGGCGTGCTCCAGGGGGAAGGTGATCATGTACCGTTCGCTCGCCGTCTTTTCGGCGGGGCTCTGCAGCCGGCGGTCCATGGGGCGGCGGAAGAGATCGCTCCAGTCCTCGCGCGTGACCAGACTGTCGAGTTGTTGGGGCGAATATCCGGCGGCGTAGAGTCCGCCCATGATGGCGCCCATGCTCGTGCCCGTGACGATGTCCACGTGGATGCCGAGCTGCTGCAGCACCTCGAGGACGCCGATGTGCGCGAACCCCTTGGCGCTGCCGCCGCTGAGCACCAGCCCGACGCGGGGGTGCGGCACGGCGGCCAGCGAGTCGGGCGTCTGCGCGACGGCGCTCGCGGCGCACAGCGCGATGAGCGCGGCGCCGGCCGAACCCGCGAGCAATCGGGAGAAACGCGACACGGATGGGACGGGTTGCGGAGAGCGGCGCTCCGCCCGACCGGGCGGGGCGCCGCTCTCGAATCTGTGAAGCATCGACGGGGCGCCCGCCGGAAGCAAGCGGCCGGGTGTGTGGGAACCGTTAAGTCGCGCGGAGGAGGTCCACGGGGTCGGCACGGGTGGCTCGGCGGATCGGCCCGACGCATGCCGCAAGCGCGGCAGCCACGACCACCAGCTCGGCCGCGACCATCGCGATCACGAACGCCATGCTGCCTGAGGCCGCAATCGCCGGGAAGGAAGTCACGATCGCGCCGATCTCGCCGAAGGCCGTGCCCCCGAGCACCATCTCCATCGCGTCGCGCGTGACCATGCGGGCGATGTCCGGCGACCGGGCGCCGAGCGCGGTCCGCATCGCGAACTCGCGCGTGCGCTGGCCCACCGTATAGCTCAGCACGCCGTACACGCCGACCACGGACAGCACCAACGCGAAAATTCCGCACGCCAGGAATGTGTCCACCGTGACCCGACTCTCGCGCAGCGACGCTTCGTAGTCGGCCTGGGTCGAGCGGAAGTCCGTGACGAGCCCGCCGGCGGGAACGGCGCCGCGCACCAGCCGGTAGACCGTTCCCGGAACGTCGGGGCGGTTGCCGGCGATGCGGATGGCCAGCGTCGCGTCCACGCAGTGCATCGGGCCGACCACGGTGAGGTCCGGCGCGCCGTTGACCGTCGAATCGCTTCCGCCGGTGAGCGCTCCCACCACGCCGATCACACGCACCCACGGTGCATTGCTCTTCGAGGACCCCAATTTGAGCAACCGCCCCACCGGCGACGACAGGGGCCAGAGCTTGCTCGCGAGATCGCGGCTCACGATCGCTGCGCCCGGGCCGTCGGCGTCTCCCGGCTCGAAGTCGCGCCCGGCCACGATCGGGAATCCGTACAGGCGGAAGATGTCCGGCGTCGCCATCGAGTAGCCGAGCTGACGGCCCTGCCCCAGAACGCGTTCGATCGGCTTCCCCGGTTCGTCCGACGTCACCATCTGCCCTTCCGGCCACATTGTCGTGATCGCCGCGGCTTGGGTCACGCCCTGTACTGCCGCCACGCGCTGAAGCATGCCTGGCCAGAACTCCGCTCCCCCTTTCGGTCCGTTGCACGTGTGCGCCGGCACCACCGACGCCGTGAACGTCTGATCGGCCGCGAACGGGAATTTGAAGTCCTCGCGCTTGCGCAACCCGAGGAAGAAGGTCATTGCGATGATGGACACGCCGATCGCCAAGCCCAACTCTCCGACGACGAGCAGCCGATACAGCCGGCTGTGGCGCCCCGTGCTCGACCCGCCGCCGTCCTTCATCACGTCGTTCACGTTGGCCCGGGCAGCGTGGATTGCCGGCGCCAGACCGGCCACCAGGATCGTGGATGCCGTGACCGCGATGCCAAGCGCGACCACCCGCCAGCTCATGTGCGGGGTCGAGAAGCCCATCTGCCGGATCATCGCCGGCATGTGTCCTTCGGCGAACTGCACTCCCCAAATCGAGAGCAGCACTCCCCACGCGCCACCGACCACGGCCAGGAGCCCGCACTCGACGAGCACGTGGCGTACGATCGCCACCCGGCTCGCGCCGATCGCCATCCGGACCGCCAACTCGCGTCGGCGGCCGAGCGCGCGGGCGAGCATCAGGTTGGCCAGGTTGAGGCAGGCGACGAGCAGGATGAGCAGCGCGACGACGCCGGCCAGCAGCGTCGCATCGTTGGGCGTACGCCCGCGCGGGATGACCGAGTCCAACCGGTAGTCGAACTGCGTGGGGTCGCCGTTGTATTCCTTGGCGTATTGTCGCGCCATCGCGTCGAGTTGCGCCTTGACCCGCGCTTGCGTGTCGCCCGGTTTCAACTCGAGCAACCCCCAGAGCCACGGTACGCCGTCGGTCGACGTTTCCTGCGCCTTGGGCATCGCCGTCCACAGTGCGGCGTCACCCGGATAGAAGACCGACGGGCCCACGACGCCGATCACCGAGTACGTCCGTCCGGCATACGTGAGGTGGAGGTTCGAGAGGTCGGTCGCCCCGCCGAAATCCTGCTGCCAGACCTGGTACGTGATCACGGCCGCCGACGCGTCCGCCGCGTCGCTGTCGCTCCCGTGGAAGGTGCGCCCGAGCACGGGCTTGACCCCGAGCACGTCGAACAGTTCGGTGCCGACTTCGAAGGCGAGGACGCGCGTCTGCACGCCGTTCGCGTCGAGGATGCCTCCCAGCATCGTGTAGGGGACGATTCGGGAGTAGAGGTCGTGCCGCGCCTGAACCCCGAGGTACATGGGACGCTTCACCCAGACCTTCTGGCGGGTGATCCCGTAGGGCGTGAGGTCGAACAGCCGCTCGGCGTGCGGATACGGCACGTACGGATGCAGGATCGCGTCCATCATCGCCAGCGTCGTCGTGTTGAGCCCGATCGCCAGCCCCAGCGACAACACCGCGATCGCGACGAACCCCGGGCTGCGACGCAGTGAGCGCAGCGCGGCGAGCACGTCGTGGTGGCCGGCGAAGAGGCGCTCGAGGAAGGGAGCCTTCGTGCGCGGAATCGTCATCAGTTGGCCCTCAGCACTTCCGCCGGATCCACGCGCGAGGCGCGGATCGCGGGGGTCAGGCAGGCGAGCAGCGTCGCCGAGACGATGGCGGCTTCGGCCAGCACGAGCGCCACGGGATCGCTGTTCGCGATGTGACGGCTGAGTGCGCCATATGGACTGAAGTGCATCGCCACGAACGCCCCGATCGCGATACCCGCGAGCGCCATCACCAGCGCATCCCGCATCACGAGACGCAACAGCTCTCGACCATCGGCGCCGAGCGCCAGACGCACGGCGAACTCGCGCTTTCGCTGTCCCACGACGAGGCTCATCACGCCGAACACGCCGGCCGCGGAGAGGAGAAGCATGAACAGCGCGACGCCCGTATACGTGAACGCAATCACCATCTGCGTATAGCCGGCACGTTGAGCGCCCGCCCGCGATCCGAGAATGTCGGTGAGGATCACTCCCGGCAGCGCGGCGTGCAGGTTGCGGTACAACGCTCCCAGTGTCCCGGCATCGTCACGGTCGACCCGCGCCCAGTACGTCGCCGCCGTGCATCGTCCGCGGCCGATCACCGCCAGGGGCGGCGCCAGGTCGAACCGCTCGCCGTCCTGTGCCTCGACCGGCGCGCTCGATACGCCGACCACGCGGACCCACGGCGCATCGGAGGCCGACGGCCCGAGCTTGATCGCGCGCCCGACCGGCGACATCAGCGGCCACAGCCGCTTCGCGAGCGCAAGGTTCACGACGGCTGCGCCCGTCGCGGCGTCGCCGGGCTCGAAGTCGCGCCCGGCGACGAGCGGCACTCCCCGCGCGCGAAAGTACCCGGGCGTCACGTCGGTGTACCGGTTCAGCGGCACCTGCACCGGGCTGCTGGGCTGGTCGGAGGTGACCACACCGCGCTCGGGCCGGGCGCTGAACGCCGCCGCGGTTGCGCGCACGCCCGGGGTGCCCCGGATCGTCGCCACGAGATCCGCGACGAACCGGTCCTGGTGTGCCATGCCGCGGCAGTACGCGCCGGAAGGCACTACCGAACCGATATAGAGGCCATGCTCGTTGATCGGGGAGACTTGCTTCGGCGCGGGTCGGAGGCCCTCCAGCAGGGCGGCCGCGGCCATCGCCATCATCAGCGAGAGGATGAGCTGCGCGCTGACGACCGCCCGATACGCGCCGCTCGTCCTCCCCGCCACCGCATATCCGCCGTCCTTCATCGCCTCGCCGACATCAGCCCGCCGCGCCCGCCACGCGGGCAGCATGCCGGACATCAGCGCCGTGGCACCCGTCGCCGCGACGATGAACGCCAACACGCGCCAGTCGAACCTGGGAATTCGAAACCAGAACTGGAGCAGTGCGACCGGCATGTAGGCCTGGACCACGTCGATGCCCCAGACCGCCAGGGTGCCGCCGAGCGCTCCGCCCGCCATGGCCAGCAGTACCGCCTCGGCCATCACGTATCGCACGATCGCGCCGTCCGACGCTCCGATCGCCATGCGGACCGCGATCTCGCGGCGGCGCGCGATCCCGCGCGCGAGCATCACGTTGGCGATGTTCAGGCACGCGACCAGCAGGACCAGGATCGACGCGATGGCGATCCCGATGTTGAAGCCGAACAGCCCGTTCGTTCGCGGCGTGACGTCGTTCGTCATGACCGCCGTCATCTTGGGCGGCAGGTCGTACTCCTGCGCGACGTGCGTCGCGTACGCGTCGAGCACCGACTGCACGCGCCGCGGCGTGTCGCCGGGGTGGAGGCGGACGAGCGCCTGCATGAGCCCCGGGCCGGCGAGCGACTGCGCCATCGAGGGGGGCATGCGCAGCCAGATCTCGGTGCCGTTCGGGTAGTCGGCCCCCGGTGGCATGACGCCCACGACCGGGTGCTCTTCGCCGGCCACCGTGACCTTCAGCTTCGCCAGGTCGCGTTGCGACCCCAGCAGCTGGCGCCAGACCGGGAAGCTCACGATGGCCGGGCTCTCGGCCTGCTCACCGGCCACGTACGGCGCGAATCCGTGACCGCGAGTGAGCGAAACGTCCAGCGCGTGCACGAATCCCGGCGCAACCAGCACGATGTGCCCCGCGCCGCCCTGTCCGCCCGCCGAGTACATCTGGCCCTGACCGTTCACGACCCAGGGCACGGCGTCCACGAA
>JBJKPA010000440.1:0-9967 GCA_046706905.1 Gemmatimonadaceae bacterium | reverse complement strand
CAGCCGGACGATCCGGTCCGACGGCACGAACTGGTGGGTGATCGCCAGTGTCTAGGGCCCTCCGCTCTAGACTTTCCGGCGCCCGGGCGGTATCGTGCGGGCGGCAGACGTTTCCTCGACTGGTGGCCTGATGTGGACGCCACTTCGCTTGCGACGGTCCTGACCCACGCGCCGTGGGCCCATGCGCTCCTGGGCCTCCTCGGCTTCCAGATCGGCCCTCGCATCCGCATCGGCGGCACGCTCGGCAAGATCGGCCAGGACATCAAGGTCGCACTCGGGAAGTCCGATAAGGCGGTCGCCCCGTTCATCGCCATGATCCCGGGCGTCGGCGAGGTCGCCGCGCCCATCCTCAATACCGCCGGCAACATCTTGGACACCTCCGGCGGCGGGATCAAGAACATCGGGCAGGTCGGCAAGATCGCCTTGGGCGATGCGCTGCTGGCGCTCCCGGGCGCGACCGGCCTCTCTGGCAAGCTCGCCAGCGCCGGCGGCAACCTCACATCGAGCCTCGAGCAGGGACTCGGCGTCCCGGGTTCGACCGCTGGCGCCGCCGGAAGCGGTCCGCTGTCGCTCACGAGCATTCTCCGGCAGGTGCCAGCGGCCTTGGGAATCGGCACTGGCGCCGGTGGTGCCGGCATTCCGTTCGTGGGGACGGGGACGGCGGGAGCTCCGCAGAACCCGCTGATTGCCATCGGGCGCTGGCTCGGCGGCAACGGCGGCCGGAATGCCTTGGGGCTCGCCGAAGGGGTCAACACGGCCCTCAAGGAGAACCAGGCGAACCAGTACGCCAAGGACGCGCTGAACCAGACCAAAGCGGCCTACAACAGCTTGGCGCCGCTTCGCTCGGCCGCGCTCTCGAACCTCCTGGGCGCGCAGGGCGCGAACCCGTTCGCGCGGGGAGGCTGACATGGCACTGACCGCAGCCCCCGCGGCGCCGACCGGGCCGCTCAAGATCCCGACGACGGTCGCGCCGAAGCCGCTCATCAACCCAGTTCCCAACATCCCGTCGCCGACCGCTGCGACGTCGCCGACCGGCACCGATGCCGCGACGACCAAGCAGGTGACCCAAGGGGGCACCGTCGGTCCGTCGACGTCGAATACGTGGGGCGGCTTCTACCAGCCAGCGCCGGGCGCCGCGGACAACATCTTCAATCCGCTCACCGGCAAGTCGGTATCCGGCACGCTCCAGGGCTTTACGCTGCCCGGCGGCACCCAGCTGAGCGGCTTGGACCTCGGCAACGGGACCTTCCTCGACTCCTACGGGCAGGTCGTGAACAGCACGACCGGCCTCACGTCACAGGGCGCCAAGCCCTACGGGCAGGCGGTCGGGATGGCCGTCCCCGGCGGCGGCTCGCCCTACGGGTCGAGCGCGACCGCCGGGCCGCTCTCGGGCATCATCGGGCCCAGCGCGACGCTCGCCAAGGGCGCGACGCCAGGGACCGCGATCGTGAATCCGGACGGCACGACGAGCGTGATGAACCCCGACGGAACGTTCACGACCACCACGGCGCCGGCTGCGTCCGCGCCGGGCGTGGCGTCCTCCTCCGGGGACCTCGGGTTCGGCGCTGGCGCCGGGGCGCCGGGATCGACGGGAGCGTCGGGGACGCCGGTCAGTACGGGCAACGCGACGCTGGACGCGCTCATCAACGGCGGCAACAGCACCGGCGTCGGCGCCGTCGGGTTGACGCCGACCACGCCCGGGAACTCGCTGATCGGCCAGACCATCAGTCCGGGCGCGCTCACGGACCCGGTCCAGCAGGCGTTGGCGGCCCTCAAGACGTTCCAGGCCGTGCAGGGGCCGCAGGAAGCGGCGGCGATTCGGCAGGCGGAGCAGGCCGCGGCCGCGACGGGCGCGCTCAAGTCCGGGATGCTGAACACCTCCCTCGGCAACATCGCGAGCCAGACGAATCTCCAGAACGCCACGCAGGCGCAGACGCTGCTCGAGAACGCGCTGCAGCAGGCGAACCAGAACGCCTACGCGAACGTCGGCATCGCCCAGCAGCAGCAGGGGTTCCAGCAGGGGCAGCTGAACGATGCGATCCAGCAGGCGCTGGCAGAACTGCAGCTCGGCCTGCAGGGCAACCCGGCGGCCGTGGACGCAGCGATGGCGCAACTCAAGAGCCTACAGGCGTCGCAGGGCAACGCGAATCTCGGCAACTTGGTGACCTCGACGACCGCCGGAGGGTAGCATGGGGATCGACCTCGGCGGCTTGCTCTCGGCTGGCCTCGACGTCGGCACGCAGGCGGTGTCGGCGTACGACCGCGCCGTGCAGCAGCGGACGGCGAACGCCTTGGCCGCCCAGCGGCAGCAGGCGCTCGACCGCCTCAAGGCGGCCGTGCAGAACGCGCAGATCGGGGCGTCGAATGCGCAGGCCAAGGCGGCCAACGCCTTGGCGGCGCAGCGGCTCCGGGCGCCGGTGGCGAAGCCGGACGCGTGGCAGAACGTGCCCGGGGCGATCCCCGGGACGCAGGCGAACCAGGAGGGCCAAGTCCGGGTGCTCCCCGGCATCAAGCTCGCCCCGAAGACGCCGAAAGCGGCCGTGGGGCCGAACATGAATGAGGTTCGGAACCAAGTCGCCACGGAGATTGGACGGCTGACATCCCCGGGCAAAGACGCCTTCAGGAACCCGATTCCGGGGCTCTCTCCCCAGGACGCCGCCGCGAAGGCGTGGGGCGACCAGATCGCCGCCGGCCTGGATCCGATGCTGGCCCCTCCGGCCTACCGCGGCGCCCCGGCGCCTACGGGTGGGGCTTCCGGCGGTGGCTCGACGCCCGTGCCGCCGGCCATGCAGGAGATCATCGGGCAGGCGCGGGCGATGGGGCTCACGAAGCAGCAGACCATGGCGGAGTTGCAGCGGCTCGGGTTCAATCTGGACACCGGCGAGATGTCGCCGAAGCCGTGAGCCATCCCGCATTCGACGCCGGCTGGGCACAGGCGTCTGCGCCCATTTCCCCAGCCGCCGCGACCCGCGCGTTTGACGCGGCGTGGGACGCGCCGCCTCAGGCGCCAGCGCCGGCCAAGCCGCCGCTCCTCAAGCGCGTGGGCGAAGCGGTGCTCGGCATGATCGAGCACCCGGTCAAGACCGCCGAGGCGATGGTCACGGCGCCGCTGCAGTCGGTGCGCACGGCTATGGCGCCGGGGTCGGCGCAGGACGTGGCCGAGCTGAACACGCTCGGGGCGACCGGGAAGGGCGGTCCCATGGGCGTGCTCCCGTTCACGAAGGCCGACATCGTGACGCCGGCGCAGCGGAGGGCCGCGCTCGCCCAGGTCGCGGTCAACGCCGTCGCGCCGGAACTCGCCCGCGTGCCGGTGGTCGGTCCGACGGTGACCGGGCTCGCCGCTGGCGCCGCGTACGACCCGAACGACCCACTGGTTGGCGCGATCTTGGGGGGTGGCCTCGGGACGGCCGTGCATGTGGCGCCGAAGGTCGCCGGCGCGGCCGCACGCGCCGTGACGCCGGACGTGGGCGATGCCGTCGCGCAGGCGGCGGCGGACGTGGCCAAGGAAGTCGGCCCGGCGCCCAAGCCGTCGACCGAGATCCCGTCGGCTGGTCCGGCGTTCGAGTCCGCGTGGCAGGCGGCGCAGGCGGCCGAACCACAGGTGACGGCGGCCGAGAACGCGGCCAAGGCCAAGGCGGCCTATGACGCCAAGGTCGCGGCGATCAACGCCGCACACGAAGCGGAGAGCGCGCGGATCGCGCAGGACATCGGCGCGCAGGTCAAGCAGGGCATCGCGGACGCCCAGGCGAAGGCCGACGCGCAGGCAGCGGCCGAGGCAGCCGGGAAGGCCCAGTTCGAGGCGACGATGGGATCCCGCACGCCGCTGGGCGTCGAAACGGGCATCGTGCGGCGCCCGAACGCGGCGGCTGGGACCGCTGAGCCGCCCGAGCAACTCGCCTTTGATGCGCAGGGGCAGCCGGTGGCGGCGCTCCGCGTGCCGACGCCGGAAGGCGAGAAGGTCTACACGGGCCCGACGCACATCCAGGCGCTGAACACGGTACCCGGGTTCGGCGCGGGCACCGAGACGCCGCCGGGGATGGAGGACGGGTTCCTCACCACGACCGGCCGCTTCGTGGGCCGTGACGAGGCGATGCAGTTGCTCGAACGCAGCGCGGCGCCCGAGGACCGCGCCGCGGCCGCCGCGATCCGCGGCTCGAACTTCCCGGAGGTCACGGCGGCGGAGATCGCCAAGCCACCGTCGGGGCCGCTGCCGTCCTATCCGGAGGGCTTCGCGATGGGCGGTCCCGAGTCGCGGATCCCGAAGGTCGTGACCCCGAAGGGCCCGCGCGGCGTCGAGCCGCCGAGCACGTTCGTCGGGCCCGAGGCCGCGAACGCGCTGGGCGCGCCGGCCGAGCCATCGCTCACGCCGCGGGGCACGCCGAAGGGCGTCGGGGCGTCGGGACTGGTGAACCCCAAGGCGTTCGCGCCGGCGATCGAGGCCCATCCGGACCTGTTCGACCGCGAGATGGCGCGCGTGTCGGCGAAAGGGTTGGACAAGGGGTACGTGCCGTTCAGCGAGCAGCAGAAGGTCGCCCACGCCTTCGCGGACGCCGTTGGCGTGGATCGCCTCCAGCTCGACCGGCGCCGCTTCGGCCGCATGTCGGGCGCGGAGATCGTGGGCATGAAGGAGGCGCTCACGCAGAACCTGGACCAACTCGAAGCGCAGTCGCGGATCGCCAACGATGCCCAGGCGACGGCAGGCGACCGTGCGACCGCGCAGGCCGCGATCTCCCAGATCCAGGCGCAGAACGAGGACTTGCTGGCCGGTATCGTCCACGGCTCGTCGGAAGCCGGCCGTTCGCTCGGGTTCCTGCGCCAGATCGCCCAGCGCACGCTCGACCCGGACGTCTGGGTCGTGCAGGCGCAGCGGTTGGCCGGGAACGTCCCGCTGTCGGATGACGTGATCCTCACGATCCGGAAGATGGCCCGTGAGGCCGCGGAGGCGTGCGCCCGATGAGTGCCTGCGAACTGCTCCGCGCGAAGCTCCGGAAATACGTGGCCGAACAGGCTGGCGCGTCGCCGTGGTACGAGCGCGGCGGCCAGGTCGCCCGCGTGGCGTGGCTCACGTCCCTCAAGACGCCCGAGAAGATTCTGGTCAGCCACGTCGTCACGAGCGGGGCCCACGACCTGTTGGTGCAGCCGCTCGCGACCGTGATCGACTACATGGGCGCGCTGGTCAAGCACGCGACGACCGACCGCGAGACGCCGGTGGAGGAGCTGCGCGGGATGCACCTGCCGAACCGCCAGACCGTCCGCGCGCTCGCTGCTGGCGCGAAGGAAGGGGCGACGATCGGTGCCCAAGTGCTCAAGGAGCGCTTGGACCCGGACCGCGTGAATCAGGACATCCTCTACGAGCAGGTGAACTTCAAGCATCCGGCGTTCCAGAAGGCGGTCGATCAGGTCTTCGCGGTCCACGGCTCGGAATACAAGCCCTTCTACTACTCCGCGCTCCGGAGGAGTCTGGCCGACCAGGCGTACACGCTGGCGACGCGCGAGGGGCTGCGCGGGGACGCGCGGATGAGCCGGGCGCTCCAGTTGGCCGATGGTCCCTCGGACGAAATGTTGCTCCGCGCGCAGCAGGACGCCGCGGAGCGGACGTTCCAGAACCCGACGGTCGTGAGCGAGGGCCTGAACGCGGTCCGCAACGCCCTGCGGCGTAACGCCCGCGGGGAGGGCCGCGTCGGCAAGTTGCGGGCGGAGGGCCCGTCCGCGGCCGCGTCATCGCTCCAACTCGGCGCGCAAGTCGGGTACCTGGGCTTCAACCTGACGATGCCGTTCACCCACATTCCGCCGGCGCTGTTCGGGGCTGGCCTCCGCTACACGCCGCTGGGCGCGGCCATCGACATTGCCGCCGCGCTCGGGCACGGCGCGCCGGAGGGCACGATTCCGACGGCGCTGTCGCGCATGGCCATCGGCACGGGCGGCCTGTTCGCGCTCGGCTACGTCGGTGCCAAGATGGGGAAGGTCACGGGCGCATGGCCCACCACACCAGCCGAGGCGGCCCAGTGGCAGACCGAAGGCAAGGACGAGTACGCCATCCGGGTCGGCAAGACCTGGCGCGGCATCAAGTGGCTCGGCCCCGTCGCGTTCCCGTTCATGGTCGGCGCGAACGTCGCGCAGGACGCCATGAAGTCGGAGGCGCAGAGCCCGGTGGCCACGGCGCTCGGGACCGCGGGGCAGTTGTTCGCGGACGAGCCCTACATGACGAGCGCCCAGAACGCGATCGAGGCGCTGTCCGAGCCGTCCCGCGGGGTGACGAAGGCGATCACCGGCTTCGTGCCGATCCCGCCGCCGGTCTCGCAGGTCGCGCAGGTGATTGACCCGACCCAGCGGCAAGCCACGGGCATCGTCCAGCAGTTCGAGGGCAAGATTCCGTTCCTCTCCCGGCGTCTGGCGCCCCGGGTCGGGATCTTCAACGAGCCGCTCCAGCGCTACGCGAGCCGCACGGGGCCGCTCTGGGATGTGTCCCGGGGGCAGCCCGCGCGGACGAATCCCGTCCTCCAGGAGTTGGACCGGCTCCGCGTCTTCATCGGGCGTCCGTCGCCCGTGCTGCGCGGGAAGGGCGAGACCTACACGCGGACGCCGGCGCAGATGGACAGCCTGATGACGACGCTCGGGCCGGCGGAGCAGCGCGCCGCCACCAGCATCATGGCCGACCCAGGGTACGCCCGCGCCACCGATGAGCAGCGCGCCTACGCGATCAAGAAGGCCGTGGCAGCGATCCGGCACGCGGCGAACGAACGCGAACTCGCGAAGTATGCGCGGGCCGGCGTCCTCACGCGCACGGCGCGGGGTGGGCGATGACCGGCCTTGCGTTCGACCTCCAGGCCATCGCCGCGCGGCACGCGGCGCCCCGGCGGTTGCCGCCGTGGACCGTCCCGGCGCTCGTCATGGCGCCCCCGACGTATCTCTCGACGGCCGTGAGCAACAACGTCTTCATGGCGCACGAGCACGTCGACAAGCCACGGGCGATGATGCAGTGGACGCGGATCAAGACCGTGCTGGAGGCGTTCGGCCGCCGCGTCGGCGTCATTCCGGCCGCGCCCGGCAATCAGGACCAGGCCTATACGGCGAACGTCGCCGCCGCCGTGAACCCGTTCATCGTGCTCGCGCGCTACTCGGCGCCCGGGCGCGCGGGCGAAGTGCCGCCGGCCTATGCGTTCTTCCGCGCGCAGGGCTATCGGTGCGTGCAGCCGCCGTTCGCGTTCGAGGGCGAAGCGGACTTCAAGCGCGTCACGGACGACCTCTACGTCGGCGGCTACGGGCAGTTCTCGGATCCGAAAGCCGGCCAGTGGATCGCGCAACAGTGTGGCGTCCAGGTCGTGCCCGTCGAGGAGATCAGCGCCAAGCTCTACCACTTGGACTGCTCGCTGATGGTCCTGGAGCCCGGGCGCTTTCTCGCGGCCGAGGAGGGCCTGTCGAAACCGTCGCTCGACGCCTTAGCCAAGGTCGGGGAGGTGCTCCTGATCCCCAAGGGCTTCGCCGAAACCGGCGTCACGAACGGCATCGTGCTCCGCGAGAAGCACATCTACCTGACGGGCACGTTCCAGCAGGAGGTCCCGGCGTACCGGAAGGCGTTGGAGTGGCTGCAGGACTTCATGGCGGGGATCGGCTACGCCGTCGTGCCGGTGGATACGGATGCGTTCCAGCCCAGCGCGGCGGATCTCTCCTGCTGCGTGTGCCACGTCCCCTTTGCCCCGGGAGGTGCGTGATCGGCCGCACCCAGTTAGCCCACGTCGAGCATGGGCCCGAATATGCCGAGCGCCATGCGTGGGAGCGCCGCGTCGCGGCCTTGAACGAGGCCGTGGAAGCGGCCGCGACGGCCATGACGGTCGCGCGGCAGGAGTATCGCGCCGCCACGCGGGCGCGGCGCGAGTTCGCCCGTCGGCATCCGGCGCCCGAGCCATGAGCGCGCCCCGCAGTTCGACGGTGGTCATGCGGGCGATCGGCACGAAAGCGGCCGCCGCGCGGAATCTCTTGCTCCTCGCCGCGACGATCGTCGGGATCCTCGGCGCGGCCGCCCGGGAGGTGCTCGTGGTCCACGACATCGGCGTGTCGATCGACTCGCTGGTGGTGGTGCAGGAGCGGCTCGTCCGGGCGGTCGATTCGCTCCGCGGGGATGAGACCAAGGACCAACTCCGGGCGCTCTGCGCGTCGCTGCCGCACCCGGCGCCCGTCTGCGCGACTCTCGACGGAGGCACATGAGTGTTCCCTCCGATTCTCGACAACGCCGAGGTCGAGTTCCTGTCCTGGGGCGCCGGCGGCATGGTGGCCCTCAACGTCGGGCTCCTCGGTCTCATCTACCGGCATATGGCCGCGCGCGTCACGCGGAACGAGCTGGCCGGCGCGGTCGTCGCGCAGCGCCTGGACGACCTCCGGGCGGGGCACGACTTGTTGGAGGCCACCGTGCGTGATGGGGATACGGGCGTGCTCGCGAGCCTGCGCGAGATCCGGGCGTCGATCGAGGCCCTGGACGAAAAGAACGACAAGCGCCACGCCGACGCCGAGGAACGGCAGGCGGCGCGGCAGCAGGCGCTCTGGGACCGGCTGCACCAGATGAATGACCAGACGCAGCGGGCGATCGCCGAACGGCTGTGGGGCACGCGCGAGTGACGCGGCCGCCGCATGTGGGCTTCTTCGAGGAGTCCGCCAACGTCCAGTCCTCGACGCGGCTCTTTACGCAGGAACTGATCGCGCTCGCGGCCGTCCTGGCTGGCGGCGCGGTCGCCTACGCCTTCTGGGGGGCCGAGGCGCACAAGGTCGCCGTCGTCGCCACCCTCCTCGGCGGCGGCCTGAGTTCGCTGGTCTCGGCCGTCGTTGCCATTATCAACCGGGCCTGACCTGACCGGAGAGGACGTCAACATGGCGCAGATCATTCTCCAGTTCGTGCGGAACGCCTCGCCGATGTCGCGCCTCATCCGCTGGTGGGAGTGGGGCGACTGGTCGCATGTGCAGGCGGAGTTCCCGAGCGGCGACGTGCTGGACGTCCGGTGGCCGCGCGCGGTGATCGGCACGCCCATGTTCGGGCCGCGGGACGTCGTGCAGCGCGTGGCGCTCACCTGTACGCAGGCGCAGCGGACGGCGTTCTATGACGGCGAGCGGGCGAAGGAGGGCTGCGGCTACGACTGGACGCCGTACGCGGGCTTCGTGGTGCGGCGCGATTGGCGCGTCTCCGGACGCTGGTTCTGCTCCGAGGCGATCCAGTACGATACCGAGCAAGCGGGGTGCGCGATTCTCCGGGCCGAGCGCATGAACCGCGTGATGCCGTGGCACCTGGCGACCTGCCGGGACTTTACGATGCTGTAATCCCGAGGTACTCGGAAAGCACAGCCCATGCGTCCGTCTCGGAGCGCACGACGGCGCAGTCGTATCCCTGATTGATGAGCGTCTGGATCATGCGGGCCTGCGCGGGCGACACGCGGCCGGTCGGAGTCTTGAACTCCAGAAAGAGGCCGTGGTGCGGCCCTACGGCGACGAACGGCACGGCGACGAAGATGTCGGGGACGCCCGCGAGGACGCCTTCGCCTTTGAGGACGCCTGCTTCGATCTTGCCGCGGCGGCCGCCGTTCGGGATGGCGAAGATCGGCAGGTCGCGCGTGCGCGGGTCGAGACGGCAGCGGGCGATGAACAGCCGCTGGGCGGCGGATTCCAGATGCCGGGGCTTGCCGGTCACGGCCGCCTCCGTTCGTCGAGCGCCCGCAGATAGGCGTAGAGTTGCGTCTGGTCGCTGGCGATCCGCAGCAGCCGCGCGCGTTCGTGGGTCGTGAGCGTGTGGTCGGCGTCCATCGCGAGCCGTTGGAGGAACCGCACATCGTCGAACGGCTCGTCGTCGGGCGCGCCGTCTGCGGGCGCGATCAACGGTGCCGTCACGGTTGGGCCTTCCGGGCAGCGAGCAGCGCTTCTGCATTGGAGAGGCGGTCGAGGAGCGCGGTGAGTTGGTCCCGGGCGCGTTGCCGCTCGCCGATGA
>JBJKPA010000439.1:0-2954 GCA_046706905.1 Gemmatimonadaceae bacterium | reverse complement strand
CTCTTCCCGGGGAGTCTCGCGCAGCAGCACCTGTCGCTCGTTCCGTCGTACGATCGCGCGTTCCAGGCGGCGCTGGGCTCGATTCGCGCGCCCACGGTGCTCGCCTGGTCGCCCACCGACGCCCGCGTGCGGTTCGACGCCGGGCGCGCCTACCTCGACCGCATTCGCGGCGCCCGGCTGGTCACCGCCGCGGAGCCGCTCGGGCACGACCTGCTCCAGGACGGCGCCTGGGCGGCGGGCGTCATCCGCACCATCACCGAACCGTCGCCGGAGGGCGATGCATGACCGTCGTGGCACCGGAGTGCTCAGTCACCGTACAGGCCTCGTTCGGGCGGGCGCCCGAGGGATGGGACCGCGGGATCCTCGACGCCGGGGGCAACGCGTTCCACTCCTCGGCGATGGGCGAGGTGGCGCTGGCGCGGGGAGGCGAGGCGGTGTACCTCGGCGTCGCCCGCGGCGGGCGGGTCGGCGCGTGGTGCGTCGCCGAGGCCGGGCGCTCGCGGCTGCCCATCGTGGGGCCGCGGCGGAGCACGATGGCCCTCTGCACGATGCCGGTGCTCGACGCGGACTCGGACGTCACCCTGCAACAGGCCATGGACGCGATTCGCGCGTTCGCCGCGCAGGCCGGGTTCGGCCGCATCCGGATCACGTCGTTCGCCGATCCGCACCCCGAAGCCAGCGCCCGGCTGTGCCTCGCGGGGTGCCGCGTGGAAGAGCGCATGGAATTCCGCGTGCCGCTGCTGGGCGATCTCGAGTCCACGCTCTGCCACATGTCGCTCGCGCACCGGCGCAACGTGCGCAAGGGCCTGGCCGAGGGATTCGCGTTCACCGAGGACTCGTCGCTGCATGGGGCGATGACGCTCCGCGACCTGCAGGAGGTGACGTACGCCCGGCGCAACGCGCACGGCAATCCGGGCGCCCGGCCCTGGGAGCGCGGCGACTACCGGGTGGTCATGCGGACGCTGCTCGCGGCGAAGGCGATCCGGTTCTGGTTCGTGGAGCGCGAGGGGCGCCCGCTGTCGGGGATGGGGGTGCTGACCTTCGGCCCGTGGGCCTACTTCCTGGTGGGCGGCACGAGCCACGCGGGCTACGCGTCGCACGCGGCGTTCGCGCTGTTCGGCCGCGTCATCGACCGGCTGACGGCCGAGGGGATCCGCGAACTCAACCTGGGCGGGATCACGCCCGACGCCGAGGACCCCGCGCACATGGACCACGGCCTGTATCGCTTCAAGGCGGGGTTCGGCGCGGCGGCGACGCGCTGCCGGACCGCGGAGGGCGCCGCATGAACCCGGGCCGCTACGAATCGCCGTGGATGAACGAGGAGCTGCGGCTCTACCGCTCCACCGTGCGCCACTTCGTCGAGGAGACGCTGGTGCCGCAGCAGGAGCGGTGGATGGCGCAGGGCCATCCGGACGCCGAGGCGTGGCGGGCGGCCGGCGCGCACGGGCTGCTGCTCCCCGACGTGAGCGAGGCATACGGGGGCGGCGGCGGCACGGCGGCCTACGAGGCGGTGGTGATCGAGGAGCTGGCCCGCGGCGGCGTGCGGTTCGCGACCCACGTGCAGACGATCGTGGCGCATTACGTGAACGCATATGCCTCCGAGGAGCGCAAGCGGTGCTGGCTGCCGCGCATGGCGCGCGGGGAGCTGGTCGGCGCCATCGCGATGACCGAGCCCGGCGCCGGCTCCGACCTGCAGCGCATCGCGACCACGGCCCGCGCCGACGGCGACGAGTTCGTGATCAACGGGTCGAAGACGTTCATCACCAACGGCCACCACGCCGGCCTCGTCTGCGTGCTGGCCAGGACCGACCCGACGTCCACCGGACCGCGGTCCAGCTCGCTGATCATGGTCGAGACGGCCGGGCTGCGCGGGTACGCCGTGGGGCGCGTGCTGGACAAGGCGGGCTGCCACGGGCAGGACACCTGCGAGCTGTTCTTCGACGACGTGCGCGTGCCCGCGGCCAACCTGCTCGGGCCCGCGCCGGGCCGGGCCGCGGCGCAGATGATGGAGCAGCTCTCGCGCGAGCGGCTGGCGATCGCGTTGATCGCCGCCGCGACGGCCGAGCGCGCCGTCGAGTTGACCGCCGCCTACACGAAGGAACGCACGGCATTCGGCAAGCCGCTGTTCGAGCTGCAGAACACGCGGTTCAGGCTCGCCGAGTGCTGGACCGACGCGCACGTGGGCCGCGTGTTCGTGGACGACTGTCTGGAACGGTTCCTGGCCGGCGCGCTCGATCCGGTCCGCGCCGCGATGGCCAAGTACTGGACCACGACCGCGGAGTGCCGGATCGCCGACGCCTGCCTGCAGCTCCACGGCGGCTACGGCTACATGACGGAGTTTCCGATCTCGCGCATCTGGACCGACAGCCGCTGGCACCGCATCGGCGGCGGGACCGACGAGATCATGAAGGAAGTGATCGGATGGGGAATGTGAGGCAGGAGCAACACCGTACCGAGGAGAACCACGCATGACCGCAACACGGGGCATCGAGATGAACACCGCCGTCGGCCTGGAGCCGTCGGACGCCGCGGCGCTGCACGAATCGCTGGTCGTGGCGTACAACGACACCGCCGCCCCCTACCCCGGCGACCGGACCGTGGTCGGTCTGTTCGAGGATCAGGTCGCGCGCACCCCGAACGACGAGGCCGTGCGCTTCCGCGACCGGACCTGGACGTACGCCGCGCTCAACGCGCGCGCCAATCAGCTCGCCGCGCAGCTGCGCGCGCTCGGCGTGGGGCCCGGCGCGTTCGTGGTCGTCTATCTGGAGCACTCGGCGGACGTGCTGTGGACCATCATGGGTGTGCTCAAGGCCGGTGCGGCCTACGTGCCGCTGGACCCGGCGTATCCGGCGGAGCGGCTCGCGCGCGTGCTGCGCCGCGTCGCCACCGGCGGACAGCCGCCGGTGATCGTGACGCAGGAGCGGCTGGCGGACCGCGTCCCGGCCGGGCTCGCC
>JBJKPA010000438.1:0-27919 GCA_046706905.1 Gemmatimonadaceae bacterium | reverse complement strand
TCCTCGCCCAGGGCGTGGAGACCACCAAGATCACCGCCTACATCACCGATCAGCCGTGGGACGTCGCGTTGCGGGTCGTGCTCAACGCCAACGGCCTCGACGCCGTCGAGGATCCCAGCGGCATCCTGATCGTGGATACGCAGGCCCACATCCTGGCCCGCCGCGCGGCCGAGCCGCTGGTCACCAAGACCGTCCGGCTCAACTACGCCAAGGCCCAGAACATTCAGGCGTCGGTCGCCGCCCGCCTCACGCGTGACTGCGGCCTCCAGCAGAACGGCAACGGGGGTGGCGGTGCCGCCGCCGCGGCCGCTGCCGCCGCCGCGGCGCCTCAGGGCGGCGCGAGCTCGGGCGGCGTGCCCGTCGTGACCAGCCTCACCTGCCCGGTGCGCGGCGCCGTCACCGTGGACACCACCACGAACAGCATCAGCATCACCGACATCGCGGCCAACGTCGACACGCTGATCGACTACGCCAAGAGCCTCGACCTGCGCCAGCCGCAGGTGAACATCAAGGCGAAGATCATCTCCGTGAACCGCACGGCCCTCGACGCGCTCGGGCTGCAGTACGACATCGGCAGTGCCCACGAGTACTTCAACGATCTCGTGCCGCGCCTCGACTCCACCGGCGCGCCGCAGACCAATACCACCGGACTCATCTACCTGGGCGGGAACACCGTGGCGGCCGTCGCCAACGCCACCCAGCAGGTGCCGGGCGCCGCGCTCAAGGCGGTCTACTCGGCCGCCATGGGCGGGTTCAGCTTCACGAGCTTCATCCAGGCCCTCACCCAGGTGTCGCTGCTCGACGTGCAGGCCGAGCCGAGCGTGACCACCCTCAACAACCACCCGGCCAACCTCACGGCCGGCACGCAGGTGCCGGTCCGGATCGTGGACGCGAACAGCGCCCAGGGGAACGTGGCCGCGCGCGCCACGGTCAGCTACAAGCAGACCGGTATCATCCTGACCGTCACGCCGCAGATCACGAGCAACCACCAGGTCCAGATGACCGTGCACGCCGAGAACTCGAACGTGCAGGCCCAGTCGTCGGACGTCGGATTCGTGGTGCCGACGCAGAGCATCGACAACACCATCCTCGTGGCCGACGGCCAGACCGCCGTGATGGGCGGCCTGACCCAGACCTCGGTGACGCTGTCGAAGACGGGCATCCCCGTGCTGGTGGATCTCCCGATCCTCGGCCGGCTGTTCGGCTTCACGCAGCGTCAGGAAACCAAGAGCGACCTCCTCATCCTGATCACTCCGCACATCGTAGACGATGGGCAGACGAGTCCGGATGACGGTGGCTCGAACTAGCCCGTGCGGAGCGTCCCGATGAAATCTCCCCTTGTCCGCCTGCTCGCCCTGGGGCTCGGCATCGCCGCGGTCCTCAGCTGCGACTCGGCGCCCCTCACGGCGCCGATCGGGTCGAGCGTGGGCTCGTCGAGCACCGGGAGCACCAGCGGCGCCGACGTGACTCCGCCCACGGTCACCATCGACACGCCCGCCGTCGGCGGGTTGGCCAACGTCGGCGATTCGATCCTCGTCGTCATGCACCTGCACGACGACCGCGCGCTGGGCGCCATGACCGTCGCCGGCTACAAGGAGACGGGCAACGTCGCGCTCGGTACCTTCCAGCGCACGGCCCGCTACACGCCGATCGTCGTCCCGGTCACCGGCCTGTTCCGGGCCGGGCTCAAGGACACCGTCATCCGGCGCTATCTGCAGCCGGCACAGCCGGTGGATACGTCCCTCGACAGCCTGATCGTCGTGGCGACCGTGCTCGACTCGGCGGGCAACGCCGACTCGGTCACGCGCCGCATCGACATCGTATCGGGACCCAAGCTCAACTTCACCCAGCCCGCCAACGGGGACAGCGTCCCCGCCGGCGTCGGCATGACCGTCGCCCTGAACGCCACCCACGCGCAGGGCGTGGCCAAGCTCAGCTTCAACGTCACCGGCGAGAGCAACTGGCCCACCAAGCTCGATACCACGGTCAGCGCGACGTATCCGCCCAACAGCCGCGACGTCACGCTCACCGGAATCGTGCGCATTCCGCCCGACGCTCCGGTGCGGGGCCGGGTGACCATCACCGGCGCGGGGACCGACGTCAACGGCCAGCCCGGCTCGGCCGCGCCGGTCTCCGTCATCGTCCGCAGCGGCAGCAACGCCGAGCCGCTCGTGACCCAGAGCGTGCTCCCGCGCTCGGAGATCAGTGACAGCATCACCGTCAACGCCAAGGGCGACGGCATCGCCATGCTCGGCTTCGTCGTCCTCGACAGCGTGGGCAACCAGCTCAAGCGCGACAGCGTGGCGCTCGCCTCGCCGTACGCCTCGAACGTCCAGCAGAACCTCCCCCTCGCGCTCTCCACCACGTGGCAGGGCACGAAGGTCTTCATCTACAGCTTCGCCAAGGACCAGTCCGGCCGCACCGGCTATTCGGTCAAGTCGGGCATCACGTTCCCGCAGAGCACCCAGTCGGCGGCCTACACCGATTCCATCCTCGTCGCCTACGGCCAGACCTTCCCGCTGCCGCGTGACGGCGTCGTCGGGGACATCGCGGTGGACCCGGTGCACGGCAACGTCTTCCTGTCGAACACCAACTACAACCTGCTCGAGGTCTGGAACAACCAGACGCAGACGTTCGCCACCAACGGCGTCGCCGTCGGCGCGCTGCCCTGGGGCATGGACATCAGCACCAATCCCAACGTGCTGCTCGTCGCCAATTCCGGCGGAACGAACATCAGCCGGGTGGACATCGGGACCTCCGATCCGAACGCGATCGCCGAGGACATCTCCAACCGCATCCTCACGCGGAACACCGTGGTCTACGTGCTCCACCAGACGCAGACCTTCAACGTGGACAGCGCGGGCGACACGACGATCACCTATCACCAGTCGTACGACGGGCCGATCGAGTACTCCGACCGCCCGCAGTACGTGGAGCAGGGCGCCGGCGGGCTGATCTATTACTCGACGGAGCCCACGACGTCGGCCACGCCGGGGACCATCCGCATCATCGATCCGACCCAGGCCGTGGCCGACCCGCGCCAGATCTGGCAGTACGGCGCACGCGCCTCCGACCCCACGCAGATCGCGATCTTCAACCTCGACTACCTCGACGTCATCAAGGCGCCGGCGGGATCCGACAACGTCTCGGATCAGATCTACGCCTGCGACCACACGCCCGGCACGGCCAACGCGCAGCAGTGCTTCAAGGACTCGACGGCCACCGGCATCATGGCCAAGCTCGTGGCCGGCGTGAACAGCGACGTTGAAGAGGTCACGGGCCTCGATGTCACCAGCCTCAACCTCACCGACACCACCTTCGTCGCCCGAAGCGGCGACCGGAAGTGGATCGGCTTCGGCGAGGGCGACACCAAGGGCGGCGCGGGCCGCATCATCATGGCCAACGATGCGCCCACGTTCGGGGGGATCACGGTCTCCGGCTCCATCCCGATCCACGACGTGATCGAGAACGCGTCCGACATCGTGACCGGACTCGCCATCGACAGCACGGGGCTCGTCGTCGGGGCCCACGGCTCCAACGAATCCTACTTCGCGTCGGTGCCCGACTACCTGCACCTGCGCCTGCAGGGCACGTACGACTCGCAGAACCAGGGGGCCGGCATCGCCTTCGACCCGGGCGCCAACGGCTACACGACGGACGGCACCGACCAGGTGGCCTTCGTCGGCTCGGCCAACGGCACGATCGAGATCGTGGACGTCGCGCACTACAACAACCGCGGCACGCTGCGGCTCAAGTACGGCCTCTATGGCCCGCTGCGCGCCACCCGGCCGCTGCCGGGCGATCCGCCGGGCACGGTGCTCAAGCTCTACGGCATGACCACCAACGGGCTCGTCGTGATCAACCTGCAGGCGTCGGACATCAAGCCCCCGTCGCCGTAGCAGTGCACGTCGCAAGGTTTGCATGCTAGACTTGGTGGGCCCGGCCTCGCGTCGGGCTCACCGCGTTTGAGGACTGATGATCCGCTTCACCACCGCCGGCGAGTCGCACGGACAGGCGCTCGTCTCGATTCTGGAAGGCGTTCCCGCCGGGCTCCCGCTGCTCGCCGCGGACGTCAACGCGCAGCTCGCCCGCCGCCAGCAGGGCTACGGCCGCGGCCGCCGCATGCAGATCGAGCAGGACGCCGTCGAATTCCTGGCCGGCGTCCGCGCCGGCGAGACGATCGGCTCGCCGATCGCCATGCTCATCCGCAACCGCGACTGGAAGAACTGGGCTGAGATCATGGACCCCGCGCCCCGCGAGGGCGAGGCACCGCACGCCCAGCGCAAGCGCGCCGTCACGCGCCCGCGCCCGGGACACGCCGACCTCACCGGCCTCCTCAAGTACGACCGCGACGACGCCCGCGACATCCTCGAGCGCGCCTCGGCCCGCGAGACCACCGCCCGCGTGGCCGCTTCCGCCGTCTGCCGCAAGCTGCTCTCCGAGTTCGGCGTGCGCATCGGCAGCCACGTCGTGCACCTGGGAGGCATCGACGCGCGCCGCCCCGATCCGATGCCCGAGGACGTCGACGCCGTGGCCGACGCGTCGCCGCTGCGCACGCTCGATCCCGACGCCGAAGCTGCGATGATCGCCCGCATCGACGACATCAAGCGCGCCGGCAACACGCTGGGCGGAATCTGCGAGGTCGTCGTGGACGGCCTCCCGGTTGGGCTGGGCGCCCACGTCTCGTGGGACCGCAAGCTCGACGCGCGCATCGGCGCCGCGATCATGAGCATTCCCGCGGTCAAGGGGGTGGAGATCGGCATGGGATTCCAGGCGGCGCGCCTCACCGGCGCCGACGTGCACGACGAGATCGAGCGCGCTCCGGGGCGCACCCGCGCCGGCAACGTGCGCCGCCGCACCAACCGCGCCGGCGGCCTCGAGGGCGGGATGACGTCGGGCGAGCCGCTCGTCGTGCGCGTGGCGATGAAGCCGATCAGCACGCTCATGCGTCCACTGGCGACGGTGGACGTCGCGTCCGGCGAATCGGCCTCCGCCGTCGCCGAGCGCAGCGACGTGACCGCGGTGCCGGCCATGGGCGTGATCGCCGAGGGCATGCTGGCCCTCGTGCTGGCCGATGCATTCGCCGAGAAGTTCGGCGGAGATTCACTGGAGGAGATGCGACGCAACCATGACGCCTACCTTTCGCACATCGCAGGGCGGCTCGGCGGCTGATCCCTCGGTCCCCCACCTCATTCTCGTCGGACTCCCCGGCGCCGGAAAATCGGTCGTCGGGATGCGCGCCGCCGAGATCTGCGAGCGCACGTTCCTCGATTTCGACGCCGAGATCGAGCGACGCGAGGGGATGCCCGTATCCCGCATCTTCGCCGAGCAGGGAGAGCACTACTTCCGCGCGCGTGAGCGCGCGCTCACCGAGGAGCTCCACGAGATGGGAGGCATGATCCTCTCGCCGGGCGGCGGCTGGATCACCATCCCCGAGGTCGTGGCGCTGCTGCGCCCCCCTGGACGGCTGGTCTACCTTCAGGTGAAGCCCGAGACGGCGCTCAAGCGCATGGGCAAGCGGCAGGACCAGCGCCCACTGCTCGTGGCCGATCCGCTCAAGGAGCTGAAGCGGCTGTACGAGGCTCGGCACCTATTATATGAAGGGGCGGACGTCGTCATCCCTTCGGAAACCCTTTCATTTCAAGAGGTTACCGAACGGGTAGTTGCGCTGGCGAATGAATTGCGTTAGCCGTTTGTGGCCCGCTGGCGACGTTCGGCGGGTACGAACGGCAATGGATCCATGCCGGGTTTTCCGTCCGCGGCTCCACGTTGGGGCGGGGCGGACCCGGTTGGGAAGGGTGGGGAGATGACGATACGGATACTGGGGCCGCACGAGCGCGGACGGTTCGCGCCGGAGGCCTGGGGATATCTGCTCGGACTCGGGAACGCGGGGGCGCTGAGCCCCCGCGAGCTGGAGTCGGTCATCGAGCGGGCGCTGTCGCAGGTGGACGGCCGCATCACGCGCGACGACCTCCGCACGTTGCTCGAGGGCATCGGCTTCGACGACGGGCGGTCGGGCGACGACCATCAGACGGTACACTGAACATGGCTGTGAAGAAGACACGCACCACGACCAAGCGCGCGGCCTCCAAGGCGCGCAAGCCGAAGGGCAGCGCGGCGACGAAACGCCGCGGGCGCTCGGCCGTGGCCGCGTCAACGGAAGACGAGGCGCAAACGGCGCCGGCGGGCGACACGTCGCTGGTCATCGTGGAGTCGCCGGCCAAGGCGAAGACGATCGGCAAGTACCTCGGGCGCGGCTACCGCGTGCGGGCCACGGTGGGCCACATCATGGACCTGCCGCAGAAGAAGCTCGGCATCGACATCGAGAAGGGCTTCGAGCCCGACCTCGTGCCGATCCCCGGCAAGGAAAAGACGATCGCCGAGTTGAAGAGCGCCGCCAAGACGTCCCGGCAGGTGCTGATCGCCACCGACCCCGATCGCGAGGGCGAGGCCATCGCCTGGCACGTGGCCGAGCAGCTCCGGCCCAAGCGCGGCAAGGCCACCGTGCCCGTTCGCCGCGTGCTCTTCCACGAGATCACCAAGGACGCCGTGCTGCGCGCCGTGAACGCGGCGGGCGAGATCGACGGCCGCAAGGTCGAGGCGCAGCAGGCGCGCCGCGTGCTGGACCGCCTCGTGGGCTACAAGGCGAGTCCGGTGCTCTGGAAGACCGTGAAGAAGGGCATCTCGGCGGGCCGCGTGCAGACCGTCGCGCTCCGCCTCATCGTCGAGCGCGAGCGCGAGATCCGCGCCTTCACGCCCGTCGAGTACTGGACCATCGAGGCGGCGCTGGAGAAGGGCGGCACGCCGTTCACCGCCAAGCTGCACCACATCGACGGGCAGAAGCCGGAGATCCGCAGCCAGGCCGAGGCCGACCGCATTCTCGGCGACCTCAAGGGCCGCAAGACGTTCGGCGTCACCGACGTCAAGCGGCGCGAGCGCCGCAAGAACCCGTCGGCGCCGTTCACGACCTCCACGCTGCAGCAGGAGGCGGCCAAGAAGCTCTCGTTCGGCTCCAAGCGCACGATGCGCGTGGCGCAGGGCCTCTACGAGGGCATCGAGCTGGGCGACGAGGGTGGGGTGGGGCTCATCACCTACATGCGTACCGATTCGACGCGCGTGGCGGAAGTGGCCGCCGAGCAGGCGCGCGATTTCCTGCGCCGCGTCCACGGCAAGGAGTATCTGTCGGCGAGCCCGCAGCTCTACGGCGACGGGAAGAACAAGAGCAAGAACGCCCAGGAAGCGCACGAGGCGATCCGGCCCACCGATCCCTCGCGCCGCCCCGAGGACGTGAAGAAGTACCTCACGGCGGACCAGTTCAAGCTCTACCAGCTCGTCTGGCAGCGGTTCATGGCGTCGCAGATGGCGCCGGCGGTGTTCGACACCACCACGGTGGACTTCGACATCCCCGCTGCGGCGCAGCCCGACATCGGGCGGCGGAGCTACCTGTTCCGGGCCACCGGCAGCATCATCAAGTTCGCCGGCTTCCTGGCGCTCTATCGCGAGTCGCACGAGGAGGGCGAGCACAAGGTGCTCGAGGACGAGCAGGCGCTGCCGCCCATGGAGCGCGGCGAGGCCGTCCCGGTCAAGGCGATCACGCCCACGCAGCACTTCACCGAGCCGCCCCCGCGATTCTCCGAGGCGAGCCTGGTGAAGGAGCTGGAGAAGCTCGGCATCGGGCGGCCGTCCACGTATGCGGCCATCATCTCGGTGCTCGTGGATCGCCATTACGTGAATCTCGAGCAGCGGCGGTTCTTCCCCACCGAGTTGGGCGAGACGGTGGAGAAGGTGATGGTCAAGCAGTTCCCCGACGTCTTCAACGTGGGCTTCACCTCCGAGATGGAGACCGAGCTCGACAAGATCGAGGACGGCGAGCTGGGGTGGCGGCGCGTGCTGGAGGACTTCTACAAGCCGTTCGCCAAGTCGCTCAACGCGGTGGACGCGCCGGCGCTGATCGCCGCGTCGCACGATCTGTCCAACCTGGCGTCGCTGCGCTGCCCCGAGTGCGGCGGCCGGCTGGAGCCGCGGGGCGGGTTCTTCGGTCCGTTCCTGGCCTGCGAGCACCATCCCAAGACGTGCAAGTACACGCGGCCGCTCAAGGGCGAGAAGGCCAAGCCCAAGATGACCGACGTGCCCTGCCCGGTGTGCGGCAAGCCGATGGTGGTGCGCTCGGGGCGGAGCGGCGAGTTCCTGGGGTGCAGCACCTTCCCCAAGTGCCGCGGCACGCGCTCAATGCCCACCGGCGTGATCTGCCCCAAGGACGGGGGCGAGATCGTGGAGCGCCGCTCCAAGAAGCGCGGCACCAAGTTCTACGCCTGCGCCAACGAGAATTGCGACTTCGTGGTCTGGAACAAGCCTGTGGCCGAGAAGTGCCCCGAGTGCGGCTACGCCGGCGCCGAGATGAAGTCCACCAAGGCCCGCGGCGAGTACCGCAAGTGCATCAAGTGCGGCAACGAGTGGGACGTGGCGAAGGCCGAGGAGCCGGAGGAGGCGCTTGCGGGGTGATGCGGTGGGACGGTAGGACGGTAGGACTGTAGGACGGCAAGCCCAACGACCGCTCAACTCTGAACGCAGGTACCGTCAAACCGTCCTTCGGTCCTACCGTCCTACGATGTCCATGCGCATCAGGTCCTCCCTTATAGCGATCACCATAGCATCGGGAGCCGCGCGGGCCGCACCCGCGCAGCTCCCGACGCGGCTCACCGACGCCGAGTTCCAACACCTCTCCCGCTCCCTCTCGGAACCCAACGGGTTCTGGGACTCCGACAACCTCCTCTCCAACGAGGCCGCGTACCAGCGTGTGATCCCGGCGCTCGTCCGGCGCGTCGGCACCGGCGGGGTCTACCTCGGCGTCGGCCCCGAGCAGAACTTCACCTACATCGCCGCCCTGCGCCCGCGCATGGCCTTCGTGCTCGACATCCGCGAGGGGAATGCCCTCGAGCTGCTCATGTACAAGGCGCTGTTCGAGCTGTCGCGCGACCGCGCCGACTTCGTCTCGCGGCTCTTCGCCCGGCGGCGGCCCGCGGGTCTCGACACCGCGTCCACCGCGGCCGCGCTCTTCGCCGCCTACGACCGCATGCCCCCCGACAGCGCCCTCTACCGCGCCACCCTGCGCCGCATCCTCGCCCGGCTCACCGTCGTGCATCACTTCACGCTCACCGGCGACGAACGCCGGGTGATCGTGAACGTCTACTCGGCGTTCTTCACGCGGGGCCCGGCCATGGACTACAACAACATGAACGCGGGGCGGGGCACGCCGTATCCGCCCTACTGGCGCGGCTGGCGCCCCACGTACGAGGCGCTGATGACCGCCGACGACGGCGCGGGCGTGCCGCGCAGCTATCTGGCCACCGAGGCGAGCTACCGCGTGGTAAGGGATCTCGAGCTGGCCAACCTGCTCGTGCCCGTCACCGGCGACTTCGCCGGCCCGCATGCCGTGCGCGCGATCGGCGCGTACCTCCGCGCCCATGGGGCCACCGTCGGGGCGTTCTACACGTCCAACGTCGAGCAGTACCTGTTCCGCGACGACGGCTGGCGGCGCTTCTACGCCAACGTCGCCTCGCTGCCCCTCGATTCGGCCAGCTCCTTCGTCCGCGCCGTGTTCCGCAGCGGCATGCCGGGGCTCGCCCTCGGCCCGGGCGAGTCGGTCACGCTCCTCGGGCCCATGGAGGCCACGGTGGACGCGGTGCGTGCCGGGCGGATCGCGTCGTATGCCGGGGTGGTGGAGTTCCGCCCGGTCCCCCAACGCTGACCGGCCGCGAACCCCTGGGGGGCCCGCGGCCGGTCGTTCGCTTCGCTCCGGGCGTCCTACTGAATGGTGGCCTGGATGACGGGCTTGAACAGCAGCCCGTTCTGCGAGATGGAGTTGCCGCGCATGACGAAGCTGTTGCCGACGTTGAAGTCGAACAGCACTGACGTCGTGTCGTTGGCCGTGATGGATACGGGGGACGAGAGGTTGATCTTGATGCCCGACCGGCTGCCGCTCGGGAACACGATCCCCGGGGTGCTGGAGCCGCTGAGCACCGTGCCGTCGCTCAGCACGACGTTCGACTTCGTCGGATCGATCACCATGCGGAAGCCGGCGTACTGCCCGGCGGCCAGGGCCGCGGTGCCCAGCGGCAGCGTGGCGCCGTTCTGATAGGCGAGCAGATCCACGGCCGTGTCCGGCGCGGCGAGGGTCTGCCAGCCGCCCGCCGACGCGCTGTCGCCCGAGGTCGACGAGTCCGCGGCCGCGGAGTCGGCCGGCGCCAGCCGGGCGTCGATCCGCACCACGTACACGTTCACGCTCTGGACCGAATCCGACGGGAACGGGGCGTCGGTGAGCTGCATCTTGAGCGTCCCGGACTGAGGCGCCGTCGCGCCCGTGCCGCTGGAGCTGCACGCCCAGACGCCCGCGGTGAGAAGGGCCGCGGCCGATATCCGCAGCAGATGACCAGAAACTCGCATATGGCTCACTCTCGAGCGCGCTTACCCGCGACCGCAGGGTTCGGCATCGATCCTGACGGAAGTTGCCGGCAGCGCGACGGCCGGCATCGTGCGACGTACACACGACGATCGCTCTTTGATCCGCGTTGCACGAGGAAATCCGTCACGTTGTGCGCGCGATCACGTGGCGAGATCGCCCTGCGTCACCGATGCGAGTCGCGTCGAAACGCGACGTCGAATTCCCGGCGTTCCCGAGCGTTTTTGCCGCCCGTTCGGAAAGCGCTAATTTTGGATTCGTGACCCAGTCTTCGTCCTCGGCCCCCGTCCACGTGGTCGGCGGCGGCCTCGCCGGCTCCGAAGCCGCCTGGCAGCTCGCCGAGCGCGGACACGACGTCGTGTTGCACGAGATGCGCCCCGCGCGCGGCACGCCCGCGCACAAGACCGACCGCCTGGCCGAGCTCGTCTGCTCCAACACTTTCAAGAGCACCGAGCCCACGAACGCCCACGGGCTGCTCAAGGCGGAGATGCGGCTGCTCGGCTCCCTCGTGCTCTGGGCCGCCGACCTGGCGCGCGTGCCCGGCGGAACGGCGCTCACCGTGGACCGCGACGTCTTCTCGCAGGCCGTGCACGACCGGCTCACCGCGCACCCGCGCGTCACCGTGGTGCGCGAGGAGGCGGCCGACATCCCCTCGCCGGGGATCGTCGCCACCGGTCCCCTCACCTCCGACGCCCTGGCCGAGGCGATCCGCCAACGGCTCGGCGTCGAGTCGCTGGCATTCTACGACGCGATCGCGCCGATCGTGTCGGGCGAATCCATCGACCGCGCGATCGTCTTCCGCGCCTCGCGCTACGGCAAGGAGACGATGGCCGGCGCCGCGGAAGGCGCGTACCTCAATTGCCCGTTCACGCGGCGGGAGTACGAGGAGTTCCTCGAGGCGCTCGTGTCGGCCGACCAGCATCAGGGCCACGAGTTCGACGAGGTGCCGTACTTCGAGGGGTGCATGCCGGTGGAGGTGATGGCCGGGCGCGGACCGGACACGCTCCGCTTCGGTCCCATGAAGCCGGTGGGGCTCAACGACCCGCGCACCGGGAAGCGGCCGTGGGCCGTGGCCCAACTCCGGATGGAGGACCGCGCGGGACAGATGTGGAACCTGGTCGGATTCCAGACGCGGCTGCGGATCCCCGAGCAGAAGCGCGTGTTCACGATGATCCCCGGGTTGGCGGGCGCCGAGTTCCTGCGCTTCGGGTCCATTCACAGAAACTCATACCTGAACGCGCCGGCCGCGCTCACGCCCTACCTGTCGCTGCGCGACGATCCGCGGGCGCTGTTCGCGGGGCAGCTCACCGGCGTCGAGGGGTACACCGAGAGCACGGCCACCGGGCTGGTGGCCGGGGTGAACCTGTCGCGCATGCTGCACGGGCTCGACCCCGAGGTGCCGCCCCCCACGACCATGCTCGGCGCCCTCTATCGCTACCTGCGGGAAGCGGATCCGGCGCACTTTCAGCCGATGAACGCGAACTTCGGCCTCGTCGAGCCGCTGCCCACCGAGATCCGCGACAAGGGCGCCAGGCGGGCCGCGATCGTGGAGCGCGCCCTCGCCGACATGGCGCGGTGGCGCGACGCGTTCGTCGTGGCCCCCGCCCCCGCCCCCGCGGCGGCCGGATGAGCGAGCCGGAGTCGCCGGTGCCCGCGGCGCCGGACGAGGTCGAGGACTACCTCACGCACCTCGCCAAGGAGCGCGACGTCTCGCCCAACACCGTCAAGGCGTACCGCCGCGACCTGCACGAATTCGTGGAGTATCTCGGCGGCTACTACGGCGCCGGGGGGTGGAGTTGGGGTGGCGTGGACCGGCTCGGGATGCGCGGCTTCCTGGGCCATCTCACGCGGCGCGGGCTGTCGCGGCGCTCCATTGCCCGCACCCTGAGCGCCGTGCGGGGCTTCTACAAGTTCCTGGCCGTGAACGAGGTCGTGGCCGCCAACCCGGCCCGCGCCGTGGGCGCCCCCAAGCTCGACAAGCACCTCCCCGGCTACCTGGACCGGGCGCAGATCGATCTCCTCTTCCAGTCGGCCGAGGCGCGCGCCATGGAGGGGCGGTTCGAGGACGTCCGCAACCTGGCCATCCTCGAGTTGTTCTACTCCACCGGGATGCGCGTGTCCGAGCTGCAGGGGCTCAACCGGGCCGATCTCGACCTGGTGTCCCAGCAGGTGAAGGTGCGGGGCAAGGGCCGGAAGGAGCGCATCGTGCCGGTGGGGGACCATGCCCAGCTCGCGATTCGCAACTACGAATCGAAGCGCGACGAGCTGAACGGGAAGCTGGGCGGAAAGGTGGACCGGCGGGCGCTGTTCGTGGGGCGCACGGGAAACCGGCTGACCGTGCGCGCCGTACAGAAGCTCATGAGCAAATTCCTCGACCAGGTGGACGAGGAGGCGGGCCTCAGTACGCACTCCCTCCGCCACACCTTCGCCACGCACCTGCTCGACGCCGGCGCCGACCTCCGGGCGGTGCAGGAGCTGCTGGGCCACGCGTCCATCAGCACCACGCAGATCTACACCCACACGAGCGTCGAACGGCTCAAGCAGGTCTATCAGAAGAGTCACCCGAGGGCCTGATTCGATGGACTGGTATCCCGGCGCGCTGCTGCGCGACCTGTGGCTGGTCATCCTCGCCGTCTGGCTGGTCGGCGCCCTGTTCACCAAGCGTACCGTGCGCCGCCAGCCGGTCGGGCGCATTCTCGTCCAGCGCGGCCTGGCCATCGGTGCCTACGTGCTCCTCCTCTGGAACGGGATTCCGATCCCCTGGCTGCAATGGCGGTTCGTGCGCCAGGGGCTCGCGTGGGGGTACGCCGGCGTGGCGATCACCGCACTCGGCATCGGCCTCGCGATCTGGGCTCGGCTCCTGCTCGGCGGCAACTGGAGCGGCAACGTGACCGTGAAGGAGTCGCACGAGCTGATCCAACGGGGGCCGTACCGGTTCGTGCGACACCCCATCTACTCGGGGATCTCGCTGGCCATCGCGGGCACGGCGCTGGCCCTGGGGGAGGTGCGGGGGGTCCTGGCGCTGGGCTTCGCGCTGGCCGCGTGGCGCATCAAGTGGCCGGTGGAGGAGCGGTTCATGACCGAGCAGTTCGGCGACCGCTATGTGGAGTACCGGCGCCGGGTTAAGGCGCTCATCCCGGGCGTCTGGTAGCCCCGGCGGGGGGTGGCGCTATCTTTCAGGCCATGCCACTCCCGACCGTTCGCGCCACCACCATCCTCGCCGTCCGCCGCGACGGCAAGGTCGCTCTGGGCGGCGACGGCCAGGTGACCGTCGGTGAGACGGTCATGAAGGCCAAGGCTCAGAAAGTCCGCGCCATGCAGGGCGGCAAGCTGCTCACCGGCTTCGCCGGCTCGGTGGCCGACGCGCTGACCCTGTTCGAGAAGTTCGAGGAGAAGCTCACCCGCTTTCCGGGCAACCTGCCGCGGGCGGTGGTCGAGCTGGCCAAGGAGTGGCGCAGCGATCGCGTGCTGCGGCGGCTCGAGGCGATGCTCGTCGTGGCCGACGTCACCAACGGATACCTGATCTCGGGCAACGGCGAGGTGATCGAGCCCGACGACGGGATCCTCGCCATCGGGTCGGGTGGCCCGTACGCACTGTCCGCGGCGCGGGCGCTGGCCACCAACACGTCGCTCACGCCGCGCGAGATCGTCGAGCGCAGCCTGCAGATCGCCGGCGAGATCTGCATCTATACCAATACGAACATCACCGTCCTCGACGCCTGAGGCCATCCGCCCGGCGCGGGGCGGACGTGCCGCTCATGCCAACGAATCATACCGAACAAGTCCTGGCCCGCCTCGCCGATCTGACCCCGCGTCAGATCGTGGCCGAGTTGGACCGGTACATCGTGGGGCAGGCCGACGCCAAGAAGGCGGTGGCCATCGCGCTGCGCAACCGCTGGCGCCGCCAGCGCGCTCCCGAGGGGATCCGCGAGGAGATCGCGCCCAACAACATCATCCTCATCGGCCCCACCGGCGTGGGGAAGACGGAGATCGCGCGGCGGCTCTCGAAGCTGGCCGGCGCGCCGTTCATCAAGGTCGAGGCGTCGAAGTTCACCGAGGTCGGCTACGTCGGGCGCGACGTCGAGTCCATGGTGCGCGACCTCGTCGAGAGCGCGATCGACATGGTGCGCACCGAGCGCGAGGCCGAGGTCGAGGACCTGGCGCAGGAGCGCGTCGAGCAGCGGCTGCTCGACCTGCTGCTCCCGGCACCCGAGCTGCCCCCCGCGAAGCCGGAGGCCGCCGCCGACACCGGCAACGTGTTCGTCGTCTCGGCCAAGGGGGACGTGACGCGCGAGCAGGAGCTGGCCCAGGAGCGCCACCAGCGCACGCGCGACAAGCTCCACCAGCTGCTCAAGGACGGGCAGCTCGAATCGCGCGAGGTCGAGGTCGAGGTCACGCCCCGCGGGCCGATGATCGACGTGCTCTCCACCCAGGGCGCGCCCGAGGGGATGGAGAACTTCACCGACATGCTCAAGGAGATGCTCCCCAAGCGCCACAAGAAGCGCACCGTGAAGGTGAGCGAGGCGCGGCGCATCCTGCTCGAGCAGGAGTTCGAGAAGCTGGTGGACCTCGAGGAGGTCACCGCCGACGCGCTGGACCGCGTGGAGAAGCTCGGCATCATCTTCCTCGACGAGATCGACAAGATCGCCGGCGAGCGCTCCCAGATGGGCGGCCCCGACGTGTCGCGCGAGGGGGTGCAGCGCGACCTCCTGCCGATCGTCGAGGGCTCCAACGTCCAGACCAAGTACGGGATGGTGAAGACCGACCACATCCTGTTCATCGCCGCCGGCGCGTTCCACGTCTCCAAGCCCAGCGACCTGATCCCCGAGCTGCAGGGGCGCTTCCCCATCCGCGTGGAGCTCAAGCCGCTCACCGAGGCCGACTTCGTGCGTATCATGACCGAGCCCGAGAACGCGCTGACCAAGCAGTACGCGGCCCTCGTCGAGGCCGAGGGCGCCAAGCTCAGCTTCACCGACGACGGGATCCAGGAGATCGCGCGCATCTCGGCGATGGTCAACGAGCGCATGGAGAACATCGGCGCCCGGCGGCTCCACACCGTGATGACCACCCAGCTGGAGGAGATCCTCTACGAGCTGCCCGACCGCGGCACCGCCGAGATCGTGGTGGACGCCGGCGCCGTGCGCGACAAGCTGAAGGCGATCGTGGAAGACGAGGACCTCCGGCGGTACATTCTGTAAGCCCCTCCCCATTCCCACCGTCCCGAGCCATGCCGAAGCCCGTCAGAGCAGACGCACCGCCCGCCGCCCAGCCGGAGCCGCAGCCGCCGCACCGCGACTTCCTGCAGATCACCGACTTCACGCGCCCCGAGCTGGAGCAGTTGTTCACGCTCGCCGAGCAGATGCGGACCGGGGCGTACACCGGGAAGCCGCTGGCCGGCAAGTCGCTGGCCATGATCTTCATGAAGGCGTCCACGCGCACCCGCGTGTCGTTCGAGGTGGGCACCTTCCAGCTCGGCGGGCACGCGCTGTTCCTGTCGCCGCGCGACGTGCAGCTGGGGCGCGGCGAGCCCATCGCCGACACGGCGCGCGTGCTCTCGCGCTACGTGAACGGCGTCATGATCCGCACCTTCGCGCACCAGGACGCCGAGGTGCTGGCGCGCTACGCCAGCGTGCCGGTGATCAACGGACTCACCGACATGGTCCACCCCTGCCAGGTGCTGGCCGACCTGCTCACCGTGAAGCAGCACCTGGGCACGTACGAGGGGAAGGTCGTGGCCTGGATCGGCGACGGGAACAACATGGCCAACTCGTGGATCAACGCCGCCAACCGGTTCGGATTCGAGCTGCGGCTGGCCTGTCCCGAGGGCTACGAGCCGGCCGACCACCTGCTGGCCGAGGCGAAGAAGCACGCGAAGGTCACCGTGACGTGCGACCCGATGGCCGCCGCCGAGGGGGCGCACGTCGTGACCACCGACGTCTGGGCCTCGATGGGGCAGGAGCAGGAGGCGAAGGCGCGCGCCAAGGCGTTCGCCAAGTTCGTGGTGAACGCCAAGCTCATGAAGAAGGCCGATCCCAAGGCCATCTTCCTGCACTGCCTGCCGGCGCACCGCGGCGAGGAGGTGGCCGCCGAGGTGATCGACGGGCCACAGAGCCGGGTGTGGGACGAGGCCGAGAATCGCCTCCATGTGCAGAAGGCGATCATGGCCACCCTGATGGGTTAACGGTTGACCGTAAACCGTTGACGGTCAACCGAAGCCGGGCATCCTCCAGTCGGGATCCTGCGGCCGCGCGCCGGCCACGAACCCCACCATTGCCCCGCGCGCCAGATCGAGCGCCCGCCGACGGCGCGCGCCCTCGCTCTGCTTGCGCGCACTGCCGCGCGGCACGCCGTCCAGCGCCCCCGCGATGGTGAGCGTCGCCAGGCCGTGCGCCTCGGCCCAGAGCTGCGCGCCGGTCCGATCGGGTTTGCCGTCGGCGATCAGCCCCTCCCGCTGGGCCTCCGCCACCACTTCCACGAACACCGATAGCACCTCCGCCTGCCGCGCCGCTACCGGCGACGCGGACCCGGCGGGCGGCGTGCCGTACATGAACCGGAAGCGCGACGGCTGGTCGAACGCGAAGCGCACGTACTCCGTGCCGACCGCGATCACCCGGAAGAGCGCCGCCAGCCGCCCGGTGACCGGGGCAGGGATCTCCGGCTCGCGGATCGCCGAGAGCAGCCGCGCGTAGCCGTCGTCGGCCACGGCGAGCACCAGCGCCTCCTTGCTCTCGAAATGGTGGTAGGCCGCCGCGTGCGTCACGCCGACCTGGCGGGCGACCTCGCGCAGGCTGAGCCCCAGCGCCCCGCGCTCGGGCTCGAGGGCCAGCGCCGCCTCGAGGAAGGCGTCGCGGAGGTTGCCGTGGTGGTATTGCTGGTCGGCCAGAACCGCCCCTTGCGGGAATCCGGCGTCGAATCTAATCTTACCGCCGGTAAGTTACCATTGGTAAGATGCCATGAGACGGATGACCGCTCGGATGAACCCGATGACACAAGACTGCGTCGAGCTTTCCCTGACCCTGAACATCCCCGGCTACGCCGTCCCGGCGATGCTGTCCCTCCCTGCCGGCGAGCCGGTGGGCGCGGTGCTGTTCGTGCCCGGGTCGCTGTACGCCGACGTCAACGGCGACTACCCCGCGTGGAACGCATTCCCGCACTCGACCGGCTACCTGGCCCGCCAGATGGCCCGGCGGGGGCTCGTCGTCTATCGGTTCGCCAAGCTGGGGCCCGGCACGGGGAGCGAGGTCACCGATCCCGACGCCGCGGTCGGGATCCGCACGTGGGCCGGCCGGATGACGATCGCCCGGCTCGCCCTCGCCGCATTCCGCGCCGCGTTGGCCGAGCGGGGGATCGCCGTGCCGAAGCTCGTCCTCGCCGGGCACAGCGAGGGAGCGGTGGTCGTATCGGTGCTCGCGCGGGAGGGCGTCGAAGCCGACGGGGTCGTACTGCTCGCCGGACCGGCCGTGGGGATTCTGAGCGTGATGCGCGAGCAGGTGCCGGCCATGCGGCCGCCCGACGATCGCGAGGCGATCGCCGCCGACCTCGAAAAGGCAATCGCCGCCATCATGGCGGGCGAGCCGGTGCCCGCGTGGGTGAAGGATCGCGAGGGGATCGGCGGACTGGGAATGATGCCGCCGGAGGCGCACCGCTACCTCCGCGAATCCGAGGCCACGCACCCGGCCGAGACGATTGCCGCCTACGCGGGGCCGCTACTCGTCGTGCACGGCACGGCCGACGAGAACCTCGGCGTGCACCACGCCGAGCGTTTGCGCGACGCGCACGGGCGCGGTCCCACGGAGATGGTTCTGCTCGACGGCCTCTCGCACATGTTCAAACGCCTCCCGCCCGGTATTGCGGGGCAGGAGGCGTTCGGGTTTCCCGGCGAGACCGATCCGCGGGTGGCCGAAGCGGTCGCCGGATGGGTGCGCCGGCTGGCTACCGGCTGAGCGTCAGCAGGGTGAAGGTGTTGGGCAGGACCGGCGGCCGGCCGCGGCGTCCCTCGGGGCGCGGACCGAACTTGGCCGTCACGGTGAACAGCTCGTGCGTGACGGGGTCGAACTCCATCGTACGCGCGCCCGCTTCGGTCTTCGCCGTCTGCACCACGGTGTACTTGTCGGGCGAGTCCTCGTGGATCACGCTGATCGTGCCGTCGCCGCAGGAGGCGAAGGCGAGTTGCGTCGCGGGGTCGAAGCGGGCGGCGTCCACGCCCTGGCCGATTGGCACGGTGGTCACGAGCTTGCCGGCCCGGGCGTTGGAGATCGCCATCACGCCGCTGCGGCAGCCGCTGAACAGCCGGTGGTGCTCGGTGTCGATGGCCAGACCGGTGGGCGACTTGCAGGGGGCGATGGACCACGAGCGCGTCACCTTCTTCGCGGCGATGCTCACCTCGTCGATCACCGCCTTGTCCTCGATGTTGACGAACACGTGGCCGGCGCCGTCGGCGATCCCGAACTCGGGCTTGCCGGTGAGCTTGATGTTGGCGACGAGCGTACCGTGCACGGGGTCGATCATGGACGCCATGCCGGCGTCGCCGTCCATCGAGAAGACGTAGTGCGAGCCGGGGTCGTAGATGATGCCGTCGTCGTCCACGGCGGCGTGGATCTTCTTCACGACCTTCAGTGTCTTGAGGTCGATCATGCGGACGGCGCTGTCGGCGCCCGACGTGGCGAAGGCGTGGCCGGTGCCGTAGGCGAACGCCACGCCGTGGGCGCGCGCGAAGCCGGGGATCTCGGCGATCAGCGTGCCGCTGTGCTCGTCCACGACCATGAACCGGTTCTCGCGGGCGATGAACAGCCGGTGGCTGGCCGTGTCGAGGGTGACGTAGTCCCACGATCCGTCGCCGCCCAGGACGTGCGTGGCGGTGACGTGGTAGTTCGGGCTCTGCGCCGGCACGAGCGCCAGGGCGATCGCGGCGGCGGTCATCATGAGGGGTTTCATCGAGAGCATCTCGGCGACTCCGGGGATCGAGAGTGAGCGCGGGCGACCAGTACCGTAAAATGACCGCACGCGAAGGGCCGGCGCTACGTCTCCGGTCCTCCGCGTGCTCTGTCAGTTTGCCGTCAGCTTCGACGGCGTTGGAGTACGATCAGAATCCGATCTTCGTCCCGACGATGATCGTCCGGCCGTAGAACTCGCGCTGGTTGGGGAACCGTGTGCCCGGCGTGCCGTTGAAGAAGCCGAAGACGGCGTCGTTGAGGTCGAGCCCCTGCAGCTGGAGCTGGATGTCGCGCGTCACGTTGTAGAGCACGGACGCGTCGATCTGCGAGTGGGCGTAGAAGTAGTTGTCGCCGTTCGCGGTGGCCGAGCCGTCGCCGTAGTCGCTGATGTTCGCGCCCTGGTACTGCCACGCGGCGCGCCCCGAGAACTTCCCGTAGTCGTACGTCAGCGCGACGTTGGCCACGTTGGGCGAGGTGCGCTGGAGCGGCGCGGTCCGGGCGACGATCGGCTTGCCGAGGCCGCCTGCCGTACTCGCCGTGTCGGCGAGCAGATGGGCCTGCGATTCCACGTGCGTCCAGTTCACGTCGAACCCGATGCCCGACAGCGGGCCGGTCAGGAAGCGCAGCCGGTCGCTGTAGTCCATCTCGAGCCCGGCCAGCCAGGCGTTACCGCCATTCTCCGGCTGCGTGCCGTAATAGCCGTCGAACTGCGTCACCGGGCCGTTGTACACGAACTCGCGCGTGTAGATGAAATCGCTGATCTGCTTGTAGAACAGCCCCGCCGAGAAGACGCTGGTCGGCGTGAAGTAGTTGGCGTACAGGAGGTCGTAGTTCCAGGCGTGCTGGGCGTGCAGGTTGGGGTTCCCGGCCGACAGGTTGGTGAAGTCGTGCGTGCACGCGGTGCAGACCTGGCCGTTGAGGTACGGGACGAGGTCGCTGTAGTTGGGACGGGCGATGCCCCGCGTGACGGCGACCCGGAAGTTCGAGGTCGCGTCGATCGCGTACCGGATCTGGATGCTGGGGAAGAGGTCGGTGTAGTCCTTCGTCCCCGACGTGGTGCTCAGTCCGGTATTGCCCAGCGAGTCGGTCGTCAGCACGTGGCCGGTGTAGTCGTCATGGGTCTCCTCGACGCGCAGGCCGACGTTGATCATCCACGCCCCGACCTGCTTGGTGTTCATGACGTACGCGGCGAGGATGCGCTCCGAGCCGGAGAAGCTGTTGCTCGAGTCGCCCAGGGTATTCGTCTTGTTCAGGAACTGCGACGGGTTGGCGTTTTCGTAGTCCGTGGACGCCTTCCAGTTGGGCTGCGGCCCCATGAAGAAGCCGGGCGCGTGGCCGGCGTAGAAGCTCGGATCCTTGAACGCGTCCAGGACCTGGGTGAGCGACACGGTGCCGGTCGGCACGTACTTCTGGCTCAGGTCGTTGTACCACCGATCCTCGTTCCGGAGTTTGACGCCGAACTGGAAGGTGTTCGTGTCGGAGCCGACGCCGGTCGTGAGATGCCAGTTGGCGGCGCCCCCGAGGTCGTGGGCCTCGGTCGTCTCGTCGCCGATGCTGTACTTCGACATCGGGTAGTTGGACGCCGTGGCGGCCTGCGAGGCGTCGTTGGCGTTCAGGTACGAGTACGTGGGCGCGTTGGGGTTGGCGAAGCTGTACTTCACGTCGAGGCCGTTGCCGCCAGGCCCGTTCCACTGGAAGTCGTGGGTCCGATGGTTGTACGTGGCCTGCTGCGTGCCCGAGTAGTTGAGCTGGTAGTCGGCGTTCAGGGCCCCCATCGGCGTCGTGCCGCCGGCGGTGAAGCCGTACATCTGCTCGTGCGGCTGGCGGTTCTGGACCTCGCGGACGAACGTGGCGCCGGTGCCGATGCCGCTGAGCGGCGTCGCGACCTGCGTCGAGTCGCCGTTGGCCGCGACGTCGAAGCGGTACCGGATGCCGAGGTTGTCGAACTGGCTCCACATGCCCTTGAGGAAGGCCGTCGCGCCGTTGTCGAACCGGTAGTCCAGGTCGCCGCCCAGGCCGTAGCGGATGCGGCCGTACAGGTAGTCGCGCTGGTCCCACTCCACCGGATAGGAGCGGTTGTTGCCGTCCACGTTCCACCCCCACTCGACGTCGTCGATCGAGCGGTTGTTCCGGTCGTACGAGCCGCTGATCAGGTAGCCCAGGGAGCCGTCGTCGCCGACCCGGCCGCCGTAGCCCATGCCGATCTGTCCGTTGGTCCGGGCGAGGAGCGACGCCTGGCCGCCCTGCACGCCGATATAGCCGCGCGGCGGCCCCTCGGGCATCTTGGTTTCGAGGTTCACGGACCCGCCGATGGCGTCGGCGTCCATGTCGGCCCGCAATGTTTTCGAAACCTGTATGGCACCGAGCAGGTCGGCCGGCACGTCGTCGAGCTTGGGAATGCGGTCGCCGCCCTCGGTGCCCGGGACGTGCACGCCGTCGATCGTCACGTCGGAGAGCCGGGGCTCGGTGCCGCGGATCTGCACGAACTTGCCCTCGCCCTCGTCGCGCTCGGTGGACACGCCCGGAATGCGCGCCGCGGCCTCGGCGGCGTTGTAGTTGGGCAGCGAGCGGATCTCGTCGCCCGACATCACCGACACGATGTTCGCGGCCGTCTTCTGCTGCTGCAGGGCCGCCTGCACGGTCTCGTTGAGCCGCGGCGAGGCCTGGCTGACCATCGCCGCCAGCTGCGTGGCCAGGCTGCGCAGCGTGACGTCGTGCGGAGCGCTGCCGTTGGCCGGCACGTCGAGCCGCGCCGTGTCCGGCGCGAAGCCCACCGCGGTCACGATCACCGTATGGGTCCCCGCGGGCACGCCGCGGATCAGGTACCGGCCGTCGGCCCCGGTCAATGCCGCGAGGTGCAGGCCGGCGACGTGAATCGTCGCGCCGACCACGGGCTGGTGCGTCGTGTCGGCGATACTGCCCGTGACCTGGCCGGTGCCCTGGCCCCATGCGATCGCCGGCCACACGAGGGCCGCGGCGACGACCGCCAGTTTGAATCGCATCGCGTTACCTCCCCGCCGCGCGCACGCGGCGTGATCAAGGGTTCTCACCCTCAACAACCGTTCGGTTCATGACGGGGCGGCGAGCGTCGGGCGATGCGGGCGTAACGTCTTCATGATTCCCGAACACGCACTCCGGTCGGGCGGTGCGGGACGGAAACGCGCGCAATCGCGAGTACACGGCGCGAGTTGGGGGGTGTGTCACGGATGACGTTACATGTCACCGGGATTACATTCCGGCAGCCCGATCGGTGCGCCGGACGTGCGCCGGGCCACGACTCGAACCCCTGCGCCGCCATGCCCGAGATCGGAAAAGCCGCCCCCGCGTTCACCCTCGACACCGATGCCGGCGAACGCCTCGCCCTCCGCGACCTCAAGGGGCGCCCGGTGGTCCTGTACTTCTATCCCAAGGACGACACGAGCGGGTGCACCACCGAGGCCTGTGGGTTCCGCGACGCGTTCCCGCGATTCAAGAAGTCGAAAGCCGTGATCCTGGGCGTGTCGCCCGATTCGGTGAAGAGCCACCAGAAATTCAAGGCGAAGTACGACCTGCCGTTCACCCTGCTCGCCGATCCCGAGCACGAGGTGGCCGAGAAGTACGGCGTGTGGAAGCAGAAGTCGATGTACGGCCGCACGTACATGGGCATCGAGCGCACGACGTTCGTCCTCGACCCGTCCGGCAGGATCGCGAAGATCTTCCACAAGGTGAAACCCGCCGGACACGCCGAGGAAGTCGCGGCGGCGCTCGGCGAACTCTGAGGTTCGTCCTCCATGTCCACGCGCTTCCTGCCGGTCGTCCTCGCGGTGGTGTTCGTCGCCGCGTGCAAGAGCTCCGAAACGCCCATTCCGCACACCCCGACCATGCTCGTCATCGTGTCGGGCTCGAACCAGACCGGCGGCGTCTCCCAGGCGCTCGCCGCGCCGCTCGTGGTGCGCGCCGCCGACGCCGCGGGCCGCGCGGTCTCCGGCCTCGCCATCACGTGGACCGTGACCGGGGGCGGGAGCGTCACCCCCGCCACGTCGACCACCGACGCGCAGGGGCAGGCGAGCGTGAGCTGGACGCTGGGGACCACGCCCGGCACGCAGACGGCGACCGCCACCAGCACCGCGATCAGCGGCGGCGCGGCGACGTTCATCGCCGGAACCGGACCGACGATCACCGGAACGGTGACGATCGCCGATGCGGATCCGACGAGCTTCTTCTCCGCGGCCCGCGCCCGGAACCGCGCCGCGGCAGGGGCCCGCGTCCTCGCCGCCCCCCGGTATTCGAACGCCGGGGTGGAGGTCACCTTCCGCAACGACGTGATGCACGTGGCGGCGGCCGGCTCGCCGGCGTACCGCTCACTCGGCGTCGCCCGGACGACCATGTCGGCGCTGCAGCAGCGGCTCACGACGATCACCCGGGGCCTGCCCGTGCGCGACCTGCGCGTGTCGCCGGCGGTCCTCGCGGCGCACCTCGTGATCACCGATACCGCGAGCACCGGCCGCGTCATGGCGGCCCTGCGCGCCGATCCCGCGATCGCCACCGTGTCCCGCGACCTGATCTACGGCATTCGCGACGGCGCGCCGGCGCCGCAGGCGGCGCGGATCGCGACGATGCCGGAGGCCTCCTCGACGGGCGGGCCGCGCCCCACCGGGGCCGCGACCAGCGTGCCCAACGATCCGTATTACGCGTTCCAGTCGTGGAACCTGAACATGACGGATCTCCCGCGCGCCTGGGCGCTGACCACCGGGAGCGCGGCGTTCAGCGTCGCCGACATCGACATGGGCGTCCGCTTCGACGATCCCAATACGGCCACCGCGTTCACGACCGACGGCTACGACTTCGTGTCCCAGACCACGCTGGCCTCGCTCGGATACGATTCGGTCGGCGTCTACTGTGCCGGCGGAGCGCAATTCACGACCATCGACGGGAACGGGCCGCCGCACGCCGATCCGACCGACCCCGACGACATCTACCTCGACAGCACCGGCACGTGCTGGCAGCACAACGCGCTCGGAGACCACGGCCAGTGGACGTCCGGCATCATCGCGTCGCCGGGCAATGACGGCCGGGGCGTGACCGGCGTGGAGTGGGGCGGGCGGATCCGTCCGATTCGCGTCCTCGGCATCACGGGCGACGGCATCACGTTCGACATCGCGCAGGGCATCCTGTACGCGGCCGGGCTGCCCGCCGTCGGGGCCAACGGCGCGCTGGTCACGGCGCCCAGCAAGTCGCCGATCCTGAATCTCAGTCTGGGCGGCTTCGGCTCCGACCCGGTCGACTCGACCGCCGTGGCGGCCGCGATCAACGCCGGCTGCCTGGTCGTGGCCTCGGCGGGGAATTCGACCACCGACGCGCCCATCTATCCGGCGGCGTATCCCGGCGTCGTGGGGGTTTCGGCCGTGGGGATGGACGGTGTGATCGCGTCGTACTCCGACGGCGGATCGTACGTATCGCTCGCCGCCCCCGGAGGCGAATATCGCCTCGACGACAACGGCGGCGACGGGGTGCTCGGCCCGGGCTGGGATTTCACGACCAACAGTCCGACGTATCTGTTCGGCTACGGCACGTCGGCCGCGGCGCCGCACGTCTCGGGCGCGGCCGCGCTGCTCCTGGCCAGCCAGCCGGGGTTGAGCGGCGCCGCCCTCGCCCAGCGGCTGGAGCAGTACGCCCAGCGCCCGCCGAACGCGTCGCGCAACGACAATTACGGATGGGGCATCGTGGACGCGTACAACGCGATCACGCAGACCTACGGGCCGCCGCGCAACGTCTACGTGCGCCTGCTCAACGCGTCCACCGGGGCCGTGGTGAGCAGCGTCGAGGCCAACGCCGCCGGCCAGTTCACGTTCGGCAATCTCGCGGGGGGCACCTATCTGCTCCAGGCGGGGGAGGACGAGAGCGGGGACGCGACGATCGGAATTCCGGGGCGGCGCCTCGCGTGGGCCGGAAGTCCGGGAGCGCCCACGACGTACACCGTCACCGCTGGCACGTCCACCATCCAGAACGCCGGAATCGCCATCGGTGTACCGCTCGAGTCGGAGCCGAACGACGCGACGTCCACCGCCAATCCGTTGAGCGTGAACAGCTACGTCGTGGGCCAGATCTACGCGCCCGACGTGGCGGACTATTACCAGGTGCTGATCCCCACCCAGGGGACCTATACCTTCCAGACCTCGGGCGTCACCGGCGCCTGCGGGTGGGGCATCGAGCTCGACACCAAGTTGGAGCTGTTCAGCGCGTCGGGCTCGAGTCTGGCCACGAACGACGACGACAATCTCGCCAGCGGGCCGAGTTGCTCCCTGATCAGCGTGGCGCTGGCGCCCGGGACGTACTACGTCGCCGTTACGGGCAGCACCGCCAACGGGCTGGCGGACCAGGGGCGTTACCGGCTCCAGGTGCGCAGCGGGACCTGACCCCGGGCGGGGACGGGGCGGGACGCGAAACAGGCGCGCGGGCCGGGGCCCACGCGCCTGCGTTCACCGGCGCCGACGCCGGCTATCGCATCGAAACGTGGTAGGCGAGCCCGAGGGCGATCGTCACGTCGTTCGTCGTCCTGGAGAGGGCCGAAATCGGGGAGTCGAAGCGGCTCGTGTAGTCGCGTGCCTCGAGCCGGATCGCGTACATCCCGCGCTGGAACTCCGTGCCCAGCGTGACATAGCCGGCGCCGAACGTCTTCCTCGGCGCGCTCGCCGCCGCGTAGTGGTAGGTGCGCCCACCGCCGCCGACTCCGACGAACGGCCGGAGCAGCCACTGGTCGCCGAGGTGGCGGATCAGATTGAACTCCACGCCGGCATCGTACTGGTAGATGTCCGCGCCGTCGGTGGCCAGGCCGGTGAACTTCACGGTCTGGGGCACCCAGGCGAAGGAGCCGAGGACGTGGAAGTGTTCGTTCAGCTCGAAGGCGAGCTGTCCGCCCACGAGCACGTTGGATTTGAAGTTGTCGGCCAGCGTACCGGTCGGCACGAACGCGCCCACCACGGGGCGGAGTTCGGGACCGGGCTTCGGCGTGAACCGCGACTGGGCCCCGGCGCTCGAGGCCACGGCCAACAGGGCGGCCACGGCGAGAGCTTGAAACCGCATGACTCCTCCTGCGTTGCAGATTCGAGGTGCACGCTGAAGGTCTCCCGGTCGTGGTTCGGGGCGAGTCCGTCATCCGCTGATCCGGTGTAAGTGCCTTCCGCACAAGGGGGAAGGGTCCTGCCGTCGGGGCTTTGCCCCACCCAACCCCATATCGCGGACTAGCTTCGATCCTGCCACCTTGGCACATTACGTATCCCGGCACATTCAGGCCGGCTGAACCGAGACCCCATACGATGGCTGCCTCCGATAGCACGACCACGCTCAAGCGCACCCCCTTCCACGATATGCACGTGAAGTTGGGGGCCAAGATGGTGCCCTTTGCCGGCTTCGAGATGCCGGTGCAGTACCCCACCGGGATCACGGCCGAGCACAACGCCGTACGGCAGACGTGCGGCCTGTTCGACGTGAGCCACATGGGGGAATTCCGGATTACCGGACCGCAGGCCGTGGAGTTCGTCACCGCCGTGACGACCAACGACGTAGCCGCGCTCGCCGTGGGGCAGGTGCACTACTCCGGCATCCTCAACGACCGTGGGACGTTCGAGGACGACTGCCTCGTGTACCGCTTCGCCGACCACCTCATGATGGTCGTCAACGCGTCGAACAAGGACAAGGACTTCGCACACATCAGCAAACAGGTATCGCGCTTCGACGTGAAGCTCGAGGACATCAGCGACGACGTGGCCCTGCTCGCCCTGCAGGGCCCCGAGGCGCAGCGGATCCTCCAGCCCCTCACGGGCGTGGACCTCGAGTCCATCGGGTACTACCACTTCACGACCGGCACCGTGGCGGGGATCGCGGACGTGATCGTCTCGCGCACCGGCTACACCGGCGAGGACGGGTTCGAGCTCTACTTCGACCCGGCCCACGCGGTGAGGATGTGGGACGCCCTCATGCAGGGCGGGCGGGTGACCCCCACCGGGCTCGGCTGCCGCGACTCGCTGCGCCTGGAGATGGGGATGGCGCTGTACGGCAACGACATCGACGACACCGTCACGCCGCTCGAAGCCAACCTCGGCTGGATCGTGAAGATGAAGAAGGGCGATTTCACCGGCCGCGCGGCGCTCGAAGCCCAGAAGGCCGCCGGGGTGCCCCGCAAGCTCGTCGGGTTCACCGTGGCCGACCGCGCGTTCCCGCGCCACGGCTATCCGGTGTTCGTGAACGGCGCGCCGTCGGGCGAGGTGCGGAGCGGCACGATGAGCCCGAGCTGCAACATCGCCGTCGGCACGGCCTACGTGCCCACGGCGCACGCCAAGCCGGGGAACACGCTCGAGATCGAGATCCGCGGCAAGCGGTTCACCGGCACGATCGTGAAGCTCCCCTTCTACCAGCACGGTACGCACCGGTAACGATGCGCGTGGCCGTGCTCACCGTTTCCGACGCCGGCGCCCGCGGCGAACGGGCCGACGCGTCGGGGGACGCGATCGCGGCCTGGGTCGCCGGACGCGGCCACGCGCTCTCGGCG